>JBCCGX010000911.1:0-4413 GCA_039029035.1 Acidobacteriota bacterium
AAGAGGAGGAGTTGCATGAGTGGGTAGGTCTCCGGTGGTGGTGTGGATCAATTGTATCGGCCCGAGCGCCCTATCGGTGGTCGAACGTCAATCCGAGACCTCTTCGGGATCGCGAATCTCGCAAGCCACGCGGAAGCCTGTATCTTGCCGATTCTTGATCCTTGCGACGACTCGACGGCGGCTATCGGGATCGAGGAACGCACAATTCCTCAGTGCACTATCGAAGGATCCGCCGAGACGCAACGCTTGGTCTTCAAGGTCTTCGTCGATCGGGGCCTCGAGAGTCTCGACGACCCACTCTGCAACGTTGCCGTGGACGTCATAAAGGCCCCATGGATTGGGCTGATAGGACCCGACGGGTGCCGGGCCGTCAGCGCAGTCACGGCCGGTGATGTTTTTGCAGTTCCCATATTGGTCTAGCTGCGCCGCATCGTCACCAAAGAAGTACTTGGTGGTGTTGCCAGCCCGTGCGGCGAACTCCCATTCGAGATCGGTCGGGAGTCGATAGTCCCTTCCGGGATCACGGACCTCGAGGTTGGCCAGGAAGCGCTCGACATCGTCCGGCGTGACGTGGGTCATCGGCCAGTCCATCGACCAGTCGTCATTCGATGGTTCCTCGCCCATGACAGTACGCCAGTCACGCCGGCTGACTTCCTTGGTCGCTATACAGAAGGGGCTTGCGACGACGATTTCGCGATCGTCGAGAACGATCAGATCAGGCTCGATCGGCACAAACTCGAGGTCTTGCAGACCGAGCGGTGCGGGGCACGGATTGGCCTTGGCAGCCGCTTCGGTCGAAGAGGACCGACCCCCAAAATGCCAAGACAGTCCACCTGCCAGCAATATCGCAGCGAAGGCCGCTATCGCGCGATGCCAGCGCCATCGGGCTTGAATCCCGTTCCCAGCGGCGATTTTCTCGGTGCCACCCACTTCGGTCACTTCGAAGATCCGTACGTCTTCGCCGCGAAGATAGAGGACTGGCGTGGCCCACTCGTTGCGGCGCTCGCCCAGGGAGAGGCCGCGCCGGGCTTCGATCATCGCGGTCTCGATCGTTCGCCCTGCGGCCAGCTGTTGGTACAGAGCCACGGCAAAAGCCACTGCCGCGTCGTCCGAGATCGAGGTGCGCATGGCGACCACGGCGGTCACTCCCTGGCTCGAGAGATGCTGAGCCATGCCGTCGAACGCATCGTCTACCGCGGCGCGCGCGCCGTGGCAGGCGCTCAAGACCACCAGGCGCGGCGGCGTGCGGCGCCCGAGGGCGCGGGCCAGATCGCCGCCGGTCACTCGGTCCAGCCCGCCCGTCGTATCCTCCAGCTTGAGGACGCCGCCGGCACCGGAGCCACCAGGGCCGCCATGCGCCACGACGTGCAACACATGGCACGCTTCACTGGCGATCCGCTGACCCAGCGCGTCGAGGGTCGGCGGTCTTAGCCTGTCGAGGCGCGCCGCCCCTTGATCGACCAGGGCCTGCAACTGCTCGCCGATCTGGCCCCACTCCTTCTCGCCGCCGAGCTTGCCCTCGCCTCTCGGCTCCGGCAGCAGTGCCAAGACTCGCAGAGGCCTCGGCACCGCCTGGGACGCCGGCGAAGGGTCGACGGGTCCCAGTGCCCGCACGATCGGCAGGTCGGGCCGATCCGCCAAGAAAGCCCGATCCGTGGGATCCCACAACGCCTCCCACGGCAACGTCGCCAGCTCCGGCACTTCCTCCAGATGTAGCCGAATGCGTAGCCCCAATCGCTCGCTGCGCACGCGTTCCAGCGAGGCACGAAAAGCCTCGCCCACGGTCTGGATGAAGACCGCTCGGAAGAGACGCTCGCCGATCCGCCGCAGATCCTTGCGGCCGACGGGATGCCGACGGACGTCGCGCGCTGTTGGAGCATCATTCCCGGCAGCGGGTGACTCGAATTCCAAGCCCGCCGGGTCGATCTCGACCGGCGGCCGCGGACCAGCTGGCGATCCAGTGACCCGCGCCTGATAGCGTTCGCCGATCCGCTGGATCGACAGATCGAAGCTCTCGAAACGATCGGGCACGGACCGATCCGACGGCTCACGAGAAGCACGTGATGGCATGACTTTCCCTCCCGATGGATAGGGTAGTTCGCTCGAGGTTCCAGACATTGTACGCCAGCGCCTGGGACACCTACCTCAGCGCCTGGGACCCCCGGGCCGGCTGCGTGTCGGGAGCGGGCGCCTGGTCCCTGCGGCGCTCATCTGGGCTCCGCAAAGGGCTCAATTGGCCGGAAGACACCCGTCTTCGTCATCCTTCGCCGGATCTCGAAGGCGCTCAATGCCTCGATCGGGTCGACCCTTTCCAGGGCCGAGAAGTCCACCCTCGAAAACGATTCGAGGGCAACCTCGACGCTGTAGAGATAGTCGTCGTCGATCTTCCCTGTTGCTGTGTCCAGGCGCTGAGAATAGGCGGACAAGATGATTGTTTCGAGGCCCGGCAACGTGCTGAAGGCCTCGCCGATCAGCCTGAAACCGACAGCGTGGATGTGTCGGGCATACTCCTGGCGGATCTGTTTCCGGCTCTTGCTCTTCTCCAACAGCCGTCTGCCATCAGCTGACAAGCTAGCAGTTGTTTGCGGCAGGTCTTCTATCTCCGGCAGGTCGATGTCGAGGGTGAGATTCCTGCCAGCCGCTGCGATGTCGAAAGAGATATTGGTTTCGAACGGCCAATCGAGTTGCTTCCATCGCGCGCTCAAGACGTCGCTCATGAGCTCCTCATCGACGCGAATCTTGGATTCGTAGTTTTCTTTCCTCTGGGCCTGCAACTCGTTGAAACGGGTTTCCCGGCCACGCCAGGCGTCCATGGACGCTTCGTAGGACGCGAATCTTGCCTTCTCCTGGCGCTCGTGCACGGCCTTTCTGGCTGTCCACTCGCGCAGCTTCGCCCGGTATCGCAAGTCGGCTTGCTCGAACAGCTGCGACAGGGCCTTTTTCAAGATCGAACGGTTGCTGCTGCGCGGCGCGGTGGGTTTCTCTGCCGCGAATGGAAGGAGGATAGGCCGCTCGGGCCGAGGCTCTGCGAAGGGCTCGGGACGAAACGCGGAGCGATACTGCGGCGGTGGGGTCGACAGGTGAAGCTGGTGCAGGTCGAGGGACGGCTGGTTGATCTCGCGCACGCGCTCACTCAGCCACGCCTCGATCGCAGGCTGGTTCTGCTCATAGACCTGCCGAAAGCGCGCACCGGAGAGTCGCTGTCCATCGATCCTGGCGTCGATGCGTCCCCTCTCATCCAGACCGAAGGTCACGTCACAAGACGCCGAAGTGGCTGTGGATCGCCGTGTTCTTCGCGCCGAATCAGAAGAGGTCAGCTTCTGCTGGAAGCTGATTCCGGTGCCTGGAATGCCGGTGCTCAACGTGGTTCCGGAGGTCCCGATGGTGACACGTCCCACCTGGCCACCGATCGAGACGCTCGCTCCACGCAGGCCAACGTTCAGCCGTACGCCGGGTATCAGTTTCAAGGTTCTTCTGAATCTCAGCCCCATCGTTCGCCATCCTCATACCTGCTGCAAGGGGTCTGCACTATGAGCTACGGTGCCGGAAGTCGACCGCGGAACTGCCAAGGGGGTTCGGGCCGCGAGCCGCTCCACAAACCCACTTCCGCCCGCCGGGCAACGGCTTCGAGCCGGTGCCAATTCGCAGCCGCCTTAGGTCGGGCCCAGGCAAAACCCTCAGCCAACAACTCCTGGGCCACGTCTCGACCGGCGACGTCCACCTGCACCGGGACCACGTTGCCTCGTATGCCATCTTTGTAGGGGCGGATTCCGATCTGGCGGCCTGCGATGCGGGTCGCCAGACGGTCGCGGGCCTCAGCGCCGAAGGGTTGCTCGAGCTCCGGCGCGTCGGCGTGGTGCAGCCGGACGAGGAAGAGCTCCCCGCCCTGGCGCACGACGAACGTGTCGCCGTCCACCACGGTCACGACACGCGCCGGCCGATGGCTCAGGGAGGTCGAGGTCTCGCCGCGGAGGACGATCGTGTTCTCGGGTGGCCTTCCAACTGCTCCAGGTGGCTGGGGCAGTACCCGCACAGGTTCCGGCGGCGGCGCGGGAGGCGGTGGCGGCGACGCACGCCGTGAGCTGCGGGCCGAGCTCCTCCCACCATGGCAGTGGTACTGGCCCGTTCTCAGCCCCCAGCTCCGGCAGTTGGTTCGGCAGGTGTGGCAGCCCGAGCTGTCCGTACGGCCGGGATGGGCCGTGGCGGGCGGTGGCGCCGATAGCACCACCACCCAGCCGGCCAGAATCACGACTAGGCCGGCGACCCTCGCTCCTCGCCGCGCGACAGCTTCGGGTCCGGTCGTGTCAACACGCGACATACTTCGTCTTCTGACCCTTGCCGCAGATGCCACACGGTGGCAGGGCATCGTCGTCATCGTCGAGGTTGACGCTCCAATGGCCTTTCGTGCAGCAA
>JBCCGX010000912.1:0-4410 GCA_039029035.1 Acidobacteriota bacterium
ACCGTCCACTGGTCCGACAGCAGGGTCGCTTCGGCCGGCGGATAGACCCAGCGCTCGGGCCCTGGGAAGAAGAGGAAGAACGGCAGGCTGATGGCGTAGGCTGCGACGATGCTGCAACAGAAGACGCGAAACGGAGTGAGCTCGCGCCGCAGAGCCAGGACGAAGGCCATGGCCAGCCCGACCAGCGGGGTGAGGAAGAAATAGGCGACCGAATAGCCGTAAACCGCCAGTGGGCTAGTCATGTCGTGCTGCTCGAAGCTCAGCCGGCCCTCCAGGCTGTGGAAGGTCTCGGCCAGGCCGTAGCCCATTGCCAGGCCCAAACCCGACGACTCCCGCAACCAGGTCTCGATCCAGGTCTCGGCCAGGTTTACGGCAAAAAGAAGGACCAGGACGAGCGCCAGACCCAGGCGGGTGGTGAGTAGCAGGCGCGGCTGGCGCAGGAACGCGAACCAGCCGCGGCGCTCGAAAACGCGGCGCCGCTCACCCGAGGCTTCCCGCTTGGCCAACGCCCGCTCGAAGCTGATCTCGTCACGCAGGGCCTCGATCTCCCGGCTCAGCTCGCCGCCGTTCTGAAAGCGGCGTGCCGGATCTTTCTCCAAGCAACGATCGATGATGCGGTCCAGGTGTGGCGGACAGCTGGCACGCAGCCGGCTCACCGGGGCCGATGGGTCGCGCAGAATCTTCGACATCAGCTCGGCCCAGCTCTTGCCGCGGAAGGGGCGCTCGCCGGTCGCCATCTCGAACAGCAGAATGCCGAGGGCGAAGATGTCGGAGCGCCGGTCGACGCCGGTGCCGCGGATCTGCTCCGGCGACATGTAGGGGGCGGTGCCCAGGACTCGGCCGTCCTGGGTCTTGAGCAAATCATCCGCCTTGGCGGCCTCGGGTCCGTCCTGCAGCAGCTTGGCGAGGCCGAAATCGAGCACCTTCACCCGCCCCTCGGCGGTCACCATGACATTGGCCGGCTTCAGGTCACGGTGAGTGATGCCGCGCTCGTGTGCCGCCCGCAAGGCTTCGGCCAGTTGTGCCCCCAGCTCGAGCAACTGTTCGAGCGCCATGCCCTCGGCAGGGATCAGGCCATCGAGGGTTTGGCCCTCGATCAGCTCCATGGTGAAAAAACGATACTCGTCGACTTCTTCGACCGAGTAGATGGTGACGATATTCGGATGATTGAGCGCCGCGATCGCCTTCGCCTCGCGCTGGAATCGCGCCAGGCTGTCGGCATCGGTGGCAAAGTGCGGCGCCAACACCTTGAGAGCGATCCGCCGTTCGAGGCGGGTGTCTTCGGCCAGGTAGACCTGGCCCATGCCGCCCTCCCCGAGGCTCTCGATAATCGTGTAGTGGGCGATGGAGCGGGGCATCAGTGACTTCTGGAAGAGACGCGGCCGGAAAAACCCCGACTGCCGGAACCACTGCCGGAGCTGCCGCGTGGATCGCTGCTCGGGGGCCGGGTACGCGTCAGGGCCGACGTGCGGGTCTGCTCGTCCCAATAGGGCTCACTGCGACGACGCCGACGGCTCAGGTCGAAAATTGCCGCCAGCGCCGCCAGCACCAGGAGGCCGACAAAGACCTGGGTCAGCCAGCGAAAGAGCCGCTGCTCGGTCTGCGGTACCACCAGGATCACGCGGTAACCGACGTTGCTCAGAGCGTTGAACTCCAGCGTGCCGCCGGCCTGGATGAAGTCGTTCGGCTCGAGCCGGTAGCGATAGAAGCCGGCGTCGGTCACTTCGGCGTCGAACAGAGGCCCCTGGCGAAAGTCGTTGCGCGAGGGGTTCATCCAGGTGATGCGCTGCACCTTGACCTGAGAGCCGGGCGTCAAGGCCGTCGCGGTATCGCGAATGATGCTGGGGGCCCCCTCGCTGTAGGGCCAGACGTAGCGAATGCGGTGCATCCGCGTGTGCAGGATCGATACGAGCCGGCCGACCAGGCTGTCGTCGTCGCGGAAGCTGATCTGAAACTCCTGCTCGGCCAGGCCGGAGCCCGGCAGGCTGCTGCGCAGCACCATCGCTCCGTCGTGCACGGCCTCGATCTGCCAGCGGTAGTCGATGTGCTCGTGGTAGTCCGAGTCGTACAGCCGAAACTCCGTGCCCGACAGGCGAACGGCCTGGCGCGTCGCTTCCAGCAGCTCCTCCGGCACCGCTGCCGAGTCCTGCGGCTGGATCTCCACCGTCACCGGCGGGGTGAGGAAGCGCGCCGCCCAGCGCAGGCCGGCCAGCGCCCGGCGTGCGTCCGTCGCCTCCCGGATACTCTCCCAGCTGAGAAAATCACCGTGGCTGATCTCAGTTGGCCCCAGAGATGCGATGGCGCTGCGCAGACGGGCCTTCGTTGATGCATCCAGATCGGCGGAGCACACCAGCAGATCGTTGGGTAGGGTCGCCGGCACTCGCAAGAAGCGCACGCGATGACCCAGGGTCTCGTAGAGACCTTCGGGGTGGCCGGGCTCGAACCGCGCCTTGGTGCCGTCCCACACCGCTGCCAGATCGGCCTGACCGGTGGCGACCAGGTCCACCAGACGGGTGCTCGAGTTCTCCTCGATCTGGCGGCTGTGCAAGGCGATCAGGGCTTCGGTCGATTCGGGCATGTGGTAGACGTTGCGCTGGCGCAAGAAGAGCGACGGCAGGAAGAAGCTCGAGGTACTGAACTTGCTGTGGAAGACGAAGCTCGCCGGCTCCGGTCGCGCTTCGAGCCAGGCGACGAGCTCTTCGAGGTTCGTCGGCGAGCCCTCCTCGGCGGACACGACGAAGTAAGAGCCGTAGGTCCGCTTGCCGGTGGCAGCGCTGCGGTAGGTGGCCAAGATCTCGAAATCGGCGCCGAGCATCTCCGCCGCGACGTAGACATAGGGCGTCGTCCGCGCCAGGAAGTGGCCATCCTCGGACCGCCAGTTGGCTAGCCGATCGAGGGCCAAGGTGTACTCGAGCTCTTCGGATGCGAACTCCAGCTCGGCCTTGCGCTGCAGGTAGTCCTGCAGCATCGCATCGGCCGTCCGGGTGTCCTGATCCAGGGCCACGCCGATGAAAGTCAACGGCTCCTCGGCACCCGCTGCGGAGGCGTCCACCGCGTCGAGCCAAGCGAAGCCACTCGCGAGGAGCAGCCAACGGAAAACACGTTTATTTCTCATCACCGATCGCATCTACCTGGGGCAACTACCTAGGACGGCACGAGAGTACTGGGAGTACAATGTCGCCGAAAGGGCCGCCGAACGTACCTTACGCCGGAAATACAGTGCTCGAGAACATATCCGAGTTCGTCAACGCCTTCACACTCCTGGGCTACGACGAGCTCAGACGAGGGTGGGTCGAGGGATTTGCTCGATCGGTGTGTTGGCCAATTCCTATCGCGATCCCTCTTACGAGCCCTCTTGCGATCCCTATCGCAATGCCGACAGCTTGGGTCAACGCGACAACTCTGGCAGCCTCGATCCCTCGGTCCCGCCTTGGCGCTGCGACACCTTTTATTGCCGCGAGCCATCTCATGACCGCGACACGCTTCGCTGCCGCAGCACCTTTTGTGAACGCGTTCTCTCTTGCCCCGGTGATCCGATGGGCCAGCCGCCACCACCGAATCACCGCAGCAATCCGCGCTGATCAAGAATCCGTAACTCATAGCGTCACCTGTCTGGACTCGCTCGAATTCTACTCCCGTGGGTTTGACTGTCGAATCCGCAGGGTGACTCCCGCATCAAATACCCAAAAGACGAAAAATCATGAAGATTCAAGGTTCGATTCTGGGCAAGCTCGGCATCCTACTGGTCGTCGCCGTCCTGTTCGGCATCTTCTTCCAGATGGGCTGGCACGAGCAGCTGACCTTCGAGAACCTGCAAGCCCAGCAAACCGAGCTGCGGGCTTCGATGGAGGCGAACAAGCCGGCCTGGATCCTCGGCTTCGGCCTGGCCTACATCATCATGGCGGCGGCCCAGCTGCCCGGAGCGGCGCTGATGACCGTTGCCGGCGGGGTGATCTTCGGCGTCTGGCTGGGCACCCTCGTGGTGTCGTTTGCCAGCACCATCGGCGCCACGGTGGCGATGCTGGTGTCGCGCTATCTCTTCCGCGACTCCATCGAGCAGCGTTACGGTAACAAGCTGCGCGCTTTCAACGAAGGCATCGAGCGCGAGGGTGGCTTCTATCTCTTCAGCCTGCGGCTGATCCCCGTCGTGCCGTTCTTCCTGATCAATCTCGGCGCCGGCCTCACCTCCATGCGCACCTGGACCTTCTATTGGGTCAGCCAGCTCGGCATGCTGGCCGGCACCGCGGTCTACGTCAATGCCGGCGACCAGATCAGCCAGCTCTCGTCCCTCGGTGGCCTGCTGTCGCCGCAGCTGTGGGGCGCCTTCGCCCTGCTGGCGCTCTTTCCCTTTCTGGCGCGCAAGATCATGGGCGTGCTCAGGTCGCGCCGCGTCTACGCCAAGTACGACGC
>JBCCGX010000913.1:0-4408 GCA_039029035.1 Acidobacteriota bacterium
ATCGACGAAGGCGGCCGATCGCTGACCGCCCGCCGCGAGACCGACGACGGTTTCGAGACCCTCCGTTGCCCCCTGCCGGCGCTGATCTCAGCCACCGAAGATTTGATCGCCGAGCGCTTCTTGCGGCGCGACGAGCGCGAGTTGGGCAAGGATAAGCCCATTGAAGTACTGACCGCCGCCGACCTGGCGGACGACCCCTCGGTCTTTGGCGCCACGGGCTCCCCCACCTGGGTCGACGCCATCGAAACGGTCGACGTGAAGCGCCAGCAGCGCATCCTCGAGGGCACGCTCGACGAGCAGATAGACACCCTGGTCGAGGTCCTGCTCGAGCGCGGCCTGTTCGGCACTTGGGTCGAAGGTGACGCGTCGGACGACACCGACGCGACGCCGATCGCCACGGCGGACGGCAAAGCCGTCTGGGTGGTGGCCGAGACCCTCGGGGGCGAGCTGCGGCCGGTCACCGCCGAGCTATTGGGCAAGGCGAGAGAGCTGGCCCGGCGTCACGCAGGCGAGGTCGCCGTCGTCCTCGCTGGCCACAGGGTCGAAGAGCACGCCGCGACGCTCGCAGCCCAAGGTGCCGACACGGTCTACCTGGCGGACGCCCCGCTCCTGGCCGATTATTCCACCGAGGTTTACACCGCTGTGTTGAGCCGCGCGATCGAAGCCTACCAACCGACGATCGTGCTGCTCGGCTCCACTGCCGCCGGCCGTGACCTGGCACCGCGCGTCGCGGCCCGCCTCGGTCTCGGCCTGACCGGCGACTGCATCGACCTGGCGATCGACGACGAAGGACGGCTCGTCCAGTACAAGCCGGCTTTCGGCGGCAACATCGTGGCGCCGATCTACTCGCGCACGACGCCAGAGATGGCGACCGTGCGACCGGGCCTGCTCGATCCGGCGCCGGCCTCACCCGGCCGAGAGCCGCGGATCGTACGCCTCTCGATGGACGACCTTCCCGCCAGCCCGATCGAGATCCTCTCACGGACCGGCGGCGACGCGGCCGGTGCGGCGGCTCTCGACAGCGCCGAGATCGCGGTCGGGGTCGGCCGAGGCATCGGCAGCGCTGAGAACTTGGCCGTCATTCGAGAGCTCGCCGGCGCCTTGGGCGACGCCCCCCTGGCGACCACCCGCACGGTCGCCGACCGGGGCTGGCTTCCGCGCCAGTTCCAGGTCGGACTCACCGGTCGGGCCATTGCCCCCAGGCTCTATTTCGCCATCGCCCTGCGTGGCGCCTTGGAGCATACGGTGGGCATTCGCCGCGCCGGCTTCGTGGTGGCGATCAATGATCGCCACCGTTCGCCGATCTTCAAACAGGCCGATATCGGCATCGTCGGCGACTACGCCGAGATCGTTCCGCGCCTCACCGCAGCCCTAAAAGCCGCCAAGGCGTCACGCGCCTGAGCCTGCCGGCCGATCAAGGCCGCAACCGCCGATAGAGCCACCAGGTGCCGGCACCGAGCAGCGCGACCGCGATCCACCGCCAGCCACTCCAGCGCTGCAAACGATCCTGGCAGGCGTCGTACTGGCGTTGGTACCGCGCGGCACGCGCCTCGACCTTGCGCGCCGTCTGCATCAGCCAGGCCTTCTTCGTGTAGGTCCCTCTAGCATAGCCGCCAGGCCCCTCGTGGTAGGCCAGGTAGAGGCGATAAGCGTCGTCGTGGGCGATGCCGGTCAGCCGATGGATCTCACCGGCATACCACCCGACGAATTGCGTGACGTCGGCGAAGCGGTGGCGCCCAGCGCGTGGCTGATCGGTATCGCGCTGGAACTGAGCCCAGGTCGAGTCGAGTGCCTGGGCATAGCCGTACGCCGATGAGCGCCGCGGCCCGGGGAAAATCCACAAAATCCGTCGTCGAGGCCGGGCGCGAGCCCGGAAGCTCGACTCCTGGTAAATGATGGCCATCTGCACCGCTTCGGGGACGCCCCAATCGGCCTGGGCCTGACGAGCGCTGAGGTACCATTCCCGCTTCTCCCCGAAGATGGCACAGAGATCCTCAGGATTCCTCGGCGGCGCCTCGAGCCGGCTCAAAACGACGATGCCCAAAGCCAAGACCGCCAGCAGCATCAAGGCCGGCTTGCGCAAACGTTTGGCCTGGCGCCTCAGCCAAGGCTGGACTCCCAGGCGCTTCCAGAGCCTTGCCGGCAGCCCGCGTGCCAGCCATGGCTTGCGGCGACGTCGTCGGGATTTACTCATCCATCAATTCAGGCAACCCAGGCGGGATGGTTCCTCTTCTCATCAGTCTATGCGACAGCGTGTGATCCAGCACGGCCAGACTCCGATAACTCCAGGGAAGGTTGCAAACGCATCTCTCAATATGCTTCAATAACATTGAATCACTCAGAAGGAGTCCCATGAGAACTTCGCTCCGCCACGTCCGGCGATCTTCTCTCCGTTCGATCGCCATGACCCTCGCCCTGCCGCTCTGGTTATGCAACGCTGCGGCCGGTCTCGCCACCACCTATGGTCAGGAAGCGAATCTCTCGCTCTCTCGAGACACCGCGACGACCGAAGATCCGCTAGTGGCAATCGTCACCGGCGTTGCCTTCTGCCCCCATGTCGGCGCGCCGCAGATCGGAGACGGTGTCGTCGAGATCGCTTATGGTGATGGTTGCGGAATCTTGCCACCACCGCTACACGAGTTCGCCATCTACCGCCTGCTCGAGCCCCTCTCCCCTGGTATCTGGGAGATTCGTCTCTTGGGCCCGAGCGTCGGCTCGGAGCCGCGCCCGATCCTCGATCAGGCGATGGTCACGGTGACCGATCCGCGCTTCTCGGTCCAGCTCTCGCCCTCGCCATCCACCGAAGACGAGAACGTCGTCGCGCAGGTCGAAGGCTCGGCCTTCTGTCCTTTCGTGACCTCTGAGATCGGAACGGCGACGATCCGGATCGAGATCGCGGAAGGCATTTGTGATCCTCCTTCACCTTTCCAGCCTTTTCAACTCAACGAGTCGCTAGGTCAGCTCCCTGCAGGCGAGTACTTGGTCGAGCTGTTTTACGTCGATCAGCGAGTCGGGGAGAATGTCTTGACCGTCTTGCCAGCCGGCGCCTGCACTCCGAATGACACGACCTTGTGCCTCAACGACGGCCGCTTCAAGGTCGAAGTCGGCTGGAATACCGGCCTGAGCGGCCCCAGCGGCCAAGGCAAGGCCGTCGAAGAGACGGTGGACACCGGCTTCTTCTGGTTTTTCAACCCAGAGAACATCGAGCTCGTGGTCAAGGTGCTCGATGCCTGCGACACCGAGTTCGAGAGCTACTGGGTCTTTGCCGGTGGCCTCACCGATGTCGGCGTGGTGATCGACGTCACCGACACCCAAAGCGGCGAGTCGGTGCGTTATGAAACTCTGGTCGGTCAGCCCTTCGACACCATCACCGATACCGCTGCGTTGGCTACCTGCCCGTAAAGGGCTAGAGCTCACAAACTGAAGAGGACGATCTATGCACCCTGTTATCCGCTCCGCTGAAGGACTCGATCTTCAGAAGCGCACCATCGCCTGGATTCCAGCTTTGGTCCTTGTCGCTACGATGCCCCACCCTCTCCGTGGCCAAGGGCTTCCCCTGGATCTTGCCGTAAGCCCAAACCCGGCGACTACGGAAGATCCCCTGGTGCTGACCGTCAGCGGCGTTCATCAGTGTCCTACACTCGAGCCACCGGTCCTCGGAGACGGAGTCGTCGACATCGTGTTCGGTGAACCTTGTGGCCTTGCTCCTCCACCGAGCGAATTCACTCTGTACTCTCTGTTAGAGCCACTGCCTGCAGGGATATGGCAAATCCGGCTCATCGTCGAAACACTCATCACCGGCCCGCCGATCGTCCTCGCTCAGCTGAGCTTGACAGTCACCGATCCGGATTACTCCGTTGCTATCTTGCCTTCTCCGGCGACTGAAGTAGACGAAACCATCGCCCACATCAACGGCTTCGGATTCTGCCCTTTCGCCACACCGGACGTCGAGCCCGGGCACATTCGTCTTCGAGTTGACGAAGCACCCTGCCCGCCCGGGCCGATCGTCCCCTACGGCCCGTTTCAGATCGACGCACCTCTCGGCCAGTTGGCCGAGGGCGACTACCTGGTCGAGCTCTTCTACCTCGACCGGCGGGTGGCAGAGACGACTCACAGGGTGCTGCCAGCCGGGGTCTGCCTCGCCGGCGAGACGACCTTGTGCCTCAACGACGGCCGCTTCCGAGTCGAAGTCGGCTGGACGACGGCATCGGGTGGCCCCAGCGGTCAGGGTAAGGCGGTCGATGAGACAACCGATACCGGCTTCTTCTGGTTCTTCAACCCCGAGAACATCGAGCTGGTGGTCAAGGTACTCGACGCCTGCGAGACCGCGTTCGAGAGCTTCTGGGTCTTTGCTGGCGGCCTCACTGACGTCGGTGTGGTAATCGACGTCACCGATACCCAGAGCGGC
>JBCCGX010000914.1:0-4401 GCA_039029035.1 Acidobacteriota bacterium
GCCCCGGGTGTCGGTGGAGCGAACGAGGGCCGCCTGGCCATCGAGGGTGCCGCCACCTTCCACCGCTTCGAAGGTGACGTCGATCCCCGGCAGCGGATTGCCGAAGGCGTCGACCACCAGGGCCGCCACCGGCTCGGCCAGAGGCTGACTAACGGCGCCGCGTTGATTCTCACCGCCGACCATCAGGATATTGGCCGCTGGTCCAGGCAAGGCCGAGGCACAGAACTCCACCTCACCCACTGTGCCGAGGGCGGTGGCAGTGACCCGATTGTTGCCCTCGCCATCGGTCAGGCCGAGGGTGAACAGCACCGCGGCGACACCGAAGCTATCGGTCGCCACAGTCACCACCTGCCGTGGCTGATCCGCGGCGTCGCGCTGCAAGGTGCCGCTGTTGCGGGTCACCGCAAAGCGCACCGGCTTGCCGGGCAGCGGCGCGCCGAAGACGTCGCGCACCAGCACCTGCAGGGGCTCGGCGAGAGACTCACCGACCCGGCCGATCTGGCTGGCGCCGGAGACGATCTCGATCCGTGGGCCGAGCGCCTCGGTGAACTCCACCGTCACCGTGTGGCTGCCGGTCAAGCCCACTGCGTCGGTCGCCACCGCCTCGATGACGTTGGCGCCAGGTTGCAGAATGAGCTCCGGCAGCAGGAAGGTGCCGTTGGCGACCAGGGCTGCCTGACCATTGACCGTCACCGTCGGATCGACCGCGCCGTCGACCAGGTCGTTGACCAGGCCGGCGATGGCAACGGTCTCGTTGACCGACACCAGGGTGTCCCGTGGTGTGAAGATGCGGACGATCGGCGGCTCTTCATCGCGGGTAACGCGCAGCGAGGCCGTGGCGGTGTTGCCGTTCGCCTTGCGTGCCAGGGCGACCAGCATGTTGGTGCCCTCGCGCAGCGCTACCGTGGCCGAGAAGGTGCTGCCCGAGAGCTGCGCCGCCTCGCCGTTGACCTCGACGCTCATCACTCCAGCGCCGAAAGTGCCGTCGACGTCGATCAGCGCGTCGCCGGTGACCAGGTCAGGCTGCGGCGCGACGAACGCCACCTCCACACCGACACCGTCGACGACCACCGAGATCGACGCCGTAGCGCGGTTGCCGAAGATGTCGTCGAGGGAGGCGGTCAGTGTCGTCGGACCGTCTGCCAGAGGTTGCTGCAGCACGCAGCTGCCGCCAATCTCTTCGAGCTCACAAGCGACCGCCAAGACGTCACCGTTGGCGGTCAATGCGAGGCTCTCCAGATCGATCAGATTGTCGTCGTCGAAGCGCAGCGTGATCGGCGGTTCAGCCCCGACGAAGCCGCCGCTGGCGGGTGACAGCAGCTCGAGGGTCGGCGCCGCGTCGTCGAGGATCAGCTCCACGTCGACAGTGGCGAAGCCCAGGACACCCACCTCGTTGGTCGCCTGCACGATGATCGAGTTGCGCCCCTCGGTGAGCGCTACTTCGGTACTCCAGTCCGCCCCAGCGGCGAGGGTGACCGGATCACCGTTCACCGTCAGGTCGGTGATGGCGCGATCGTCGACGACGGTCCCGCTGACGGTCAGCAGGGATTGATTCACCAGCTCCTGGTTTGCATGGCTGGTGATCGTCACCAGGGGCGGCTCCTCATCAGTGAGGATCTCGATCGTCCGGCTCGCCGTCGCCTCATTCCCGGCACCGTCTTCGATCCGCGCCGCCAGCACGTAGGTGCCGTCGTCGAGGGCCGGCAGGGCGCAGCGGGCGAAATCGCCGAGGATGCCGCAAGAAGGCGCCACATCCAGGCTGTCGATGGACAGCTCCAGAGTGTCACCCTCGATCCCAGCATCGGCGTCGGTGAACAGGAGCTCGACGAAGATCACCGGCACGTTGACGAGAACGCTCGCGGTGGGGCCGGTAATGAAGAGCTCCGGCGGCGTGAGATCCGGAGTGACCTCGAAGCTGACGGCATCGGAGGTCGAGTTGCCCGCCAGATCCGCTACGGACGCCGTCACGGTATGCGGCCCCGCGGCGAGGTTCTCGACGATGCAGGCGGCGAAATCCACCTCGATGGTGCAGCCCGGAGTCAGGTCGACGCCGTCGTAGACGATCTCGACCGAGGACAGATCGAGACCTGAGGCCGTATCGCTATAGCCCATTGCGATGCGCAAAGAGCGAGTATCGAAAATCACGGCGCCACTCGGTGAGTTGATGCTGAGCTGAGGCGCCTCGGAATCGAAAATGAGATCGATCTCGACCTGGGCAGTGGACGGGTTGCCTGCCAAGTCGTTGATCGTGGTCGTCAAAGTATGCGGTCCTTCCACCAAACCGGTGAGCGCGCAGCTCGCTCCGCCAGCCGAGAGGGTGCAAGTCGCGGTCTGGTCAACACCATCGACCAACAGGGCAAAGCTCGCCGGATCGACGCCGGAGGTCGCGTCCGAGAAGGCGATCGACACGTCGAGCGTTCCCGTGGTCGAGAAGACCGTGCCTGCGGCGGGAGCGATGATCTCGATCACCGGCATTGTCGCATCGACGAAGAAATCAAACGTCGAGCGCGCCGCGTTCTCCGATCTGTCCGTCACCGCCACTTCGAGGGTGTGTGCCCCCTCCGCCAGAGCTTCGGGCGTAAAGGTCACCAAGGCTTCCGGGCTGACTTGCGCTTCGGCGGCACGGTCGACGCCGTCGAGGAGCAACTCCAGCGTCTCGAGGCGCAGTCCCGAGAGCTCGTCGCTGAGTTGAATGCTGATCAACGGGGTCGACGTTGTCACCGCGCCACCATCGGTCGGATTGAGCAACGCGATGTCCGGCGGTGTGGTGTCGATATCGACAAAATTGATCCGAGCCTCTTTCTTGACATCCACTTTCCCGTCGGCAAGGACAACGCCGTCGAAGGTGACGCCTCGCTCCAACTTCACGTCGCCACCGGCACGTAGCACGCCTCGCATCGGCCGAGCCTTGCCGAGATGAATATCTTCTAACGAAATCAGCGAAAGCTGCGTCTCTGGCGCTAGATGGAATTGCTTGACCACCAACGCACCGTCATCGCTGTCACTATCTGAATCGCTGTCACTGTCTGAATCGCTGTCACTGCCTGAATCGCTGTCACTGTCTGAATCGCTGTCACTGTCTGAATCGCTGTCACTGTCTGAATCGCTATCACTGTCTGAATCGCTATCGCTGTCGCTGTCGCTGTCCGAGTCACTATCACTGTCATCATCGAACTGAATATCTCGCGTCGCGATGATCGTACCGAGGCCATTGAGATCCCCTTCGATCTCGACCTTGCCATCGACGAAAACGACATCATCGATCACCGCATCGACAAATGTCTGGTCCTGTTCAAGAATGCGATCCGCAACGGCTCGGAGCTCGGCTTCACTGACCAACGCAGGCAAGGCCAGCGGCGCGGCATCTTCGGTCAGAGTACCGGTAACCGTCCCTCTGTTCTTGATCTCACCGACCGCCGAAACATCGCCATCGACCAGCGTCTCTTTCTTCAGGTCGATATCGCCATTGGAGTGAAGATCGCCTTCGACTTCGGAGTTCTTGCTGACCTTGATTTCTTCGCCAGCGACGATAGCCAGACCTCCGTAGTAGACCTCCGACTCCTGCTCCGAAAGAAAGAAATCGGACACCGCCGGACTCCCCAGGGCAAGCAACAACAAAAAGGCTACAACACAGGCCTGCAAAGGCATGCCCTTAATGAAGCCTTCTCCCGGCTTCCTGAACTTCGCATCATTGCGTCGGCGGGTTCTACTCATGTGAGTCGACACTCCTGGTCAATGGCATCAGCCTTCTTTCGAGACACTGATTGTCGAATCGATTAAAAAAGTAAGACAACAGAACAGAAATGAACAGAGGAAGGAATTTCCGCTTGCGTGAGCTCGCTCGAGCATCGACGCAAACAGTGAAACTGTACGTAGAATTTTTCGAAAGGTATGTGGCGCTGGTTCCGATAGAAACGTTGAGGTTATGAGTTGCTGGGTCGCGAGGTCGAATCGGCGACGCCCGCTCTCTAACTTGTAGTGCGACAGAAAGGGGGTCGTTCGGATCAGAAAAGATCGATGTCAGAGCAAATGCAAAATCGCGTCATCCTCTCTGCGAGCAGCCCTCGTCAGCCCGGCGACGAGGGCTTCGGCAGCTTCTTCGAGCGCGAGGGTCTGCTAGCGGTAGGACCTGAAGTTCGTCACCAAGTTGTAGTACACAGGGACGGGTTCACCTTTATAGGTCGCCGGCTCGAACTCCCACTTCCACAGAGCCTCGAGAGTGGCGCAGACGAGGGAAAACTCGCCGTCGGCCTCGACGATGACCGGCTCTGTCGGACGTCCCTCTTCGTCGATGATGGCGCTGACCACGACCGAGAGGTGCCCCTGGCCTCGCTTGGCCGCCGGAAACATCGGTTGGGGCGCCCGCTTCTTGCGCGGCCGCTTGACCTCTTCGTCGGACGA
>JBCCGX010000915.1:0-4401 GCA_039029035.1 Acidobacteriota bacterium
CGCGGCGCTCGCCGAAGCGACCCACGTCCTCGAGGAAACCTACTCCACCCAGCGCATCGAGCACGCCTTCCTCGAGCCTGAGGCCTGTCTGGCGAAACCGGACGGCGACAGCCTTCGCATCTACTCCCAGACCCAAGGTGTACACGACGACCAGAACCAGATCGCGTCGGTTCTCGCCATGGATCCGGCGAGTATCCATGTCGAGCTGGTGACCAACGGCGGCGCCTTCGGCGGCAAGGAAGATCTCTCGATCCAGGCCCAAACGACTCTCGCCGCCCACCTTCTCGGCCGCCCCGTCCGCACGGTGCTGTCGCGGGCCGAGTCGATCCGCCTACACCCCAAGCGTCACCCGATCACCATGCAGTACACCCTCGGCGCCGACGCCGAGGGCCACCTCACCGCGGTCAAGGCGCGCATGGTGGGCGATACCGGAGCCTACGCCTCGGTCGGCATGAAGGTCTTGGAGCGCGCCGCCGGCCACTCCTGCGGCCCCTACCGGGTGCCCAATGTCGATATCGAGGCCAAGACCGTCTACACCAACAACCCACCCTGCGGTGCCATGCGCGGCTTCGGCGCCAACCAGGCCGCCTTTGCCATCGAAGGCCTGATGGACACCCTGGCCGAGCGCGTCGGAGTCGACGCCTACGACATCCGCGAACGCAACATCCTGGCACCTGGCGATCGCTTCGCCACCGGTCAGAAGATGACCGGCAGCTGCGGCATCCGCCAGACCTTGGAAGCGGTGCGCGACATCTACAAAAAGGCGGGGGCGGACGGGTCCCAGCACGTCGGGATCGGCTGCGGCATCAAGAACACCGGCATCGGCAACGGCATGGACGACTCCGGCCGCCTGTTGATCAAGGTGCTGGACGGCGGCCGGCTGGAGATCCTCACCGGTTACACCGAGATGGGGCAGGGCTTGTTCACCATCCTGCCCCAGGTGGTCCATGAGGAGACCGGCCTTGCGCCCGAGATCATGACCTGTCGCACGGTCTCCGACCCGCAAGTCCTCTGTGGCATGACCACGGCGTCGCGCGCCACGGCGCTGCTCACCGCTGCCGGCCAGCGCGCCGCCCAGAAGCTCGCTGCTGCCCTCGAAAACCAAAACCTCGAAGACCTCGCCGGTCGCGAGTACCTCGGTGAGTACGTCTGCGACTTCACCACCAAGCCCGGCGCCAAGACGGACGAGCCGGTCACCCACATGACCTTCAGCTACGCCACCCAGGTGGTGATCCTGAACAGCGACGGCAAGCTCGAGCGTGTCGTCGCCGCCCACGACGTCGGCCGCGCGATCAATCCGCTGAGCTGCGCCGGCCAGATCGAAGGCTCCCTGCACATGGGCCTAGGCTACGCCCTATCCGAGGATCTCCCCTGCACCGGCGGCCACCCCGACTCCTTGCTGTTGCGCGACCTCGGCATCCTCAAAGCCAAGGACACCCCGGAGCTCGACGTCATCCTGGTCGAAGTCCCCGACGAGGTCGGTGGCTACGGCTCCAAAGGCGTCGGCGAGATCGGCCTCGTCCCCACCGCCGGCGCCGTCGCCGGTGCTCTCCATGCCTACGATGGGGTCCGCCGCACGAGCCTGCCGATGATCGACGCCCCGGCGGCGAAAGCGTCGGTGCCGAAGTCACGGCGGGTCTGAGTCGACTGCCGCTTCAGGGTGGCCTCCAAGAGATTCTGAGGGGTTTCGTCGCGGGCTGTCGCTGGTCCTACCAAACCCAACTGCTCAGTGGCTCTTGCGGGCACTGACCTTCCAAGACTCGATCGGTCGTGGCCTACAGCGACCACTCCCAGGTCAGAGCCTTGGTCAGATGCTGGGAGGTGAGCTGCTAGGATGGTTCAAATTTTCCAAGGTAGATCGTGATGGGATTGGAGCTGAGGCAGGATGAGCTGCACGGCACCGACGAGCTTCTGGTCCGGGCCCTCGAAGTTCCGGAGCCGGAGCGATTGGCTTTTCTCGACCGGGAGTGCCGCGACGACGCCAAGCTCCGGCGAGAGGTCGAGGATCTTCTAGCGGTCAACACCGCGCGCCTCGAAGAGCTCGACGCGCCGATCTTCGAGCTGATTGCGCCGAATGCCGAACTGTCCCCCGCAGCCTTCGGCCCCTACAAGATCGAAGCAGAGCTGGGTCGCGGCGGCACTTCGGTCGTTTACCAAGCACGACGCACCGACGGTACCGACACGCGACCGGTGGCGATCAAAGTCCTGAAGCATGGCTTCGAGCTGGAAGAGAATCTGCGCCGCATGGAGCGCGAAGGCCGGATCCTGAGCCGGCTGCGGCATCCCCACATCTGCCAAATCTTCGGCGGTGGCGTCAGCGCAGAGGACGGCCGCCCCTATCTGGTCATGGAGTTGGTCGAAGGAGAGCCGATCACCCGATACTGTGACCGGCAGCAGTTGACGATCCGCCAACGAGCTCGCCTGCTCCTACCACTCTTCGCGGCCATTCGTTACGCCCACTCGAATCTCGTAATCCATCGGGATCTCAAGCCCGACAACATCCTCGTCACCCAAACGGGTGAGATCAAAGTGCTGGACTTCGGCGTCTCCAAGCTTCTCGATCCATCCACTGACGTCTCGGGAGTGACCACCGCGTTCGGCCTGCAAATGATGACGCCCGAGTATGCGGCGCCCGAGCAGCTCTCACTCGGCCCGATCTCCACGGCAGCCGACGTGTACTCTCTCGGGGTCGTCGTCTTCGAGGTCTTGACCGGCTCCCGACCCTTCGAGCGAACCGACGAGGCTTCGAGTTTCATCAACCGGGTGCTGTTCGAAGAGCCGGCTGCTCCGTCGACGTTTTTTCGAAACAGTCGAGCTCGTAAGATCACTGCCCGACCCACGGTCGTCGAAAACCTTGCGAAAGCTCGGCGAGAGCCTGCCACGACCATCGCCCAGCACCTCGCATCGGACCTCGACGCGGTCGTTCTGAAGGCTCTGCGCAAGGCGCCCGGCGAGCGCTATGTCTCGGCTGAGGCGTTCGAAAGAGATCTACGCAACTACCTCGAGAATCGGCCGGTCGCGGCCAGACAGGGGCACTTGCTCTATCGAATGCAGAAGACGGTGATTCGACGCTGGCGCGTGGTGACAGCGGCTGCTCTGCTGCTCTTGGCAGCACTCGGATGGCTGGTCGACAGAGAGCTCTCTCGGCAAAAAATCCTTGCAGAGCGCAACAAGGCGCTAGCGATTCAGGATTACATGACCAGTATTTTCACCAACTTCGACCCTTACAGCCGGGATACCGGCACCGAGCCTACTTTTCAGGGGCTCATCGAGTACAGCTTGAGAGCAACCCCTGAGCTGGAGCAGGCACCCGTCTTCAAAGCGACTCTGCTGAAGACTTTGAGCCTGCTCTACGGCAATCAGCAACAGCTCGACAAGAGTCTTCTACTGGGCGAGCAGGCCTTGGAGCTCTTTCGCACCAGCCTGCCACCTTCCGATGCAAGAATCGCTAGAGCAACGAGACATCTGGCCGATGTCTATGTGTTCACCGGGCGATATCAAGAGGCCGAAGTCTTGTTTCAAGAGGCCTTGACGGCGTTCGAGCGGGCGCCCGAATCGGATACTTTCGATCAAGCCTCCATGACTCTGTCTTTCGCCCGCCTACTGGTGCTTCTGGAGCGCCCCGAAGAAGGGGCCGAGGCATTTCGCCAAGCAGAAGCCCTGGCTCTCGAGCTACCGCCTGAGCCCGAAGTCCGGGAGCTGATCACGGAAATCAAGCTCTTGAAGGGCATCATGTGTCAGAGGCAGAACGAATTGGTTCGAGCCGAGCTCTTCCTCAGCCAGACCTTCCAACGAGCCAGCGAGGAATGGGGCCTTGACGATGCTCGCAGCCTCTATGCGCGGGGTGTCCTCTCCGAGGTCATTTTCGCCCGCGGACGAGAAGCCGAAGGGATCGAGCACATGCGAGCGGTCCGCGATGGGTACCAGAGGACCCTTGGCGAGGGCCATGCCGACTACGGTGGCGCGCTGCTGCGTTTGGGGGAAGCACTGCGGGACTCCGATCGCCTCGAGGAAGCACTAGAGGCGACTCGAGAAGCCTGTGCTGTGCTGGACGCTGCGGCTGGATCGGAGCACACGAAGTCGAAGACCTGTCGGGAGCAGCTCGCCGTCCTCGAGGCCGCCGGCGGCTGAACGGTTAGCCGAGGTACTTTCAGCAGAGGTACAGTGCCAAGCGGCGGCGAGCCACACTCCACAGACGTTCCGCCGTCGCCAACGAAATGCTCATCTCGTCAGCCATCATCTAGCTCACGCATTCAGCTGCCCTGACAAAGCTCACCACTCGCCGCATCAGGGCGTTGTATCGACTGTGGGCCCCGTCGCCGTGGCTCTGCCGAAGAAGCTCGTAGAGTCGATGCTGCGGTAGCTCGTCGGTCGGATCGTAGCTCGGAACATCGAGTGCTA
>JBCCGX010000916.1:0-4398 GCA_039029035.1 Acidobacteriota bacterium
GGGGACTGCTGCGTCGGCCAGCATGAAAGCCAGGCGCTCGGCCGGATAGCTCGGATCGAGTGGAACGTAGGCACCGCCAGCCTTGAGGATGCCCAACAGCGCGACGATCAGATCGACGCTGCGTTCGGCGCAGAGAGCCACTGGCACTTCCGGACCGACGCCGAGGTGCCGCAGATCGTCTGCCAGCCGGCTGGACAGGCGATCCAGGGTGCCGTAGGACAGCTGGTTGGAGTCACACGCCACCGCCACAGAAGACGGCCGGCAGCGAGCCTGCTCGGCAAACAGGGCCGGGATCGATCGACGTGGCCAAACGCTCTCTTCGCCTCGCCACTCGATGGTCAGCTGGTGGTGCTCCGACACCTCGAGCAGTGGCAGTGCCGTGATCTCGGCGTCAGGCTCGACGGACAGGCCAGTCAACAGGCGGCGATACTGACCCAGGACACGCCTTGCCGTCGTTGAATCGAACAAGTCGGAACTGTAGTTCAGACTCAGAATCAGACGATCCTGTTCCTCCTCCACGCCCATCGTCAGATCGAATTTCGCGCTGTCCGCTGGCAGGCGCCAAGGCGCGAGCGACAGGCCATCGTCGCCTGCCCCGGCCGGCTCCGCGCTGTCCGCCGCAAAGACCACTTGGAAAAAGGGCGTCTGACCAACTTCGCGATCAGGCTGTAGTTCGGCGACCAGTTTTTCGAAGGGCAGGTCCTGGTGGGCGAACGCACCGAGCGTCAGCTCGCGGACTCTCTCCAACAGTCTGGTGAAGGGCAGGTTGCCGGCAAGCTCGCAGCGCAGGACCAGGGTATTGACGAAGAAACCGATCAGCGACTCGACCTCCTCGCGGCCACGCCCGGCCTGGGGAGAACCCACCATCAGGTCGCGGGCGCCGGTCATGCGATACAGCAGGGCATAGAACGCAGCCAAGAGCGTCATGAATCGAGTCGCTCGGTGACGTTGACCGAGCGCCCCGAGCTCGCGCGGCAGTTCAGCCGTGGTCGACAGCTCGACCGATCCCCCGTGCCGGCTAGGGCGTTTGGGTCGCGGCCTGTCCACCGGCAAATCCAATGGCGGTGGCTCACCACCGAGCTGTTGTCGCCAATAGGCGAGCTGCTGCTCCAACAACTCGCCGCGCATCCAGCTGTGCTGCCAGGCTGCGAAATCCGGGTACTGAATCGGCAACGGCGGCAGAGGCGATGGCCGGCCAGCGGCGAAAGCGCGGTAAAGATCCCGCAGCTCCCGCCGCAGCACTGCGATCGACCGACCATCGGAGACGATGTGATGGCAGTCGACGATCAACCGGTGGTCGGCGTCGGCCAAGCGCAGAAGCGAGCAACGAATGAGAGGGCCGGATTGCAACTCGAACGGCCGTCGGTTGAGCAGCGAGGCCAGGCGGCTTGCCTCGGCCGCGCCGAGCTGTGGTGCCAGCTCTGTCAAGTCGATCTCGACCAGGTTCAAGCCAGTGAATCGGCCGACGCTCTGCTGCACCTCCCCGGCGGACTCGAAAAAAGTCGTTCGTAGTGCCTCGTGCCGGCGCACGACTTCCGCCAGAGCTCGGCGGAGGATCGCCCGATCGATCGGTTCCTGCAGCCGCCAGGACACCGGAAGGTAATAGGTCGTCTGGCCGGGCTCCAGCCGATCTAGAAACCACAAGCGCTGCTGAGCGAAGGAGGCAGCAACCGGGCCGGCAGCATCGCGGCATGGAATCGCGTCCGGCACGACACTCCCTAACGCCTCGTCGGCTCGTTGGGCGAGGTCGCAGAGCAGCGGATTCTCGAACAGCGTTCTGATCGGCAGCTCGACCCGGAGGATCTTGCGGATCTGGGACAGGAGACGTGTCACCACCAGAGAATGCCCGCCGAGCTCGAAGAAGTCGGCTCTTCGGTCGATCCGGTCGATACCCAGCACCTCACTCCACATCGCAGCCAGGAGCTCTTCCGTCGGCGTCCGCGCTGGGCTGACCCGACTCGACGACCGGGTCAACTGAGGCTTCGGCAGACTCCGTCGATCGACCTTGCCGCTGGCGGTGCGCGGCAGGTCCTCGAGCACGACGACCGCCGTCGGCAACATGTGGTCCGGCAAAGTGGCAGCGAGTGCCCGTCGGAGCCCGGCGAGCTCGATCGACGTCCCCGCTTCGGCTGCCACGACATAGGCAGTGAGTCTCGGGTGGTCCGCATCGCCACCACGCACGGCCACCGCCGCCTGGCGAATCCCGGCACACGCAACGAGAGCCGCTTCGATCTCACCTGGCTCGATGCGATAGCCGCGCACCTTGACCTGATGATCCAGACGTCCGAGAAAGGACACCAACCCGTCGGCCTCGTATCGCGCCAGATCGCCGGTGCGGTAAAGTCGGGCCCCGGCGAGGGTGCTCCACGGATCGGGGACGAAGCGTTGGGCGGTCAAACCGGCCTGGCCGAGGTAACCTCGCGCCAAGCCTGCGGCACCGATCGCCAGCTCTCCCGGTACCCCCGTGCCGACCGGCCGCAGAGAACGGTCCAACAAACGAATCGCCAGGTTGGCGATCGGCCGCCCGATCGGTGGCAGCGTCGACCAGCCGTCCGTCGAGCCGACCAACGCGTAGGCCGTCACCACGTGGGTTTCGGTCGGCCCGTATTGGTTCACCAGGCTACAGCCCGGCAGATGGTCGAAGAACGTGGCGACCGACGTGGTCACCTGCAAGGCTTCGCCTGCAGTCACCACTTCTCTCAGAGCCGAAGGCACCGCGCCCTCTTCCGTGCTCCAACGCGCCAGTTGCTGCAAGGCAATGAAGGGTAAGAACAGACGTTCGATGCGCTGGGACTCCAGGTAGGCTCCCAGTTCCGCCACGTCACGGCGTACCGGCTGGGGAACCAAGACCAAGGTTCCGCCCGAGGCCCAGGTCGCCAGCATCTCCTGGAACGCCACATCGAAGCTCAAAGCGGCGAACTGCAGGGTCCGGGTACCGACACCCGCAGCCGATGCAGCGAGCTGCCAGCGGATCAGGTTCCATAGGGCGGCATGGCGCATCGCCACACCCTTGGGGCGTCCGGTCGATCCCGAGGTGTAGAGCACGAAAGCCAGGTTTTCGGGACGGATCGCCGGCGGCGCAGCCACAGCCGCCCGGAGGCTCGCCGGCGGTTCCACCGCCGATGCGCCCTGGAGGGTGATCAGCGATGTCGTCGAGCTAGCCAGCGCCGTGGGTCGATCGCTCACCAGGACAGCCGCCTCGGAGTCTTCCAGCATGAAACGGAGACGGTCCTCCGGGTAGCTCGGATCCAACGGCAGGTAGGCCCCGCCGGCCTTCATGACGGCCAAGACCGCCACCGCCAGGCGTGGCGTCCGACCGAGTACCAGGGCGACCGGCGCATCGGGTCCCACACCCAGGCGCCGCAGGCGTGAAGCCAGCACATTCGCCTGCTGGTCGAGCGCACCGTAGGACAGAGCCTCGCCGACCATCGCCACCGCAATGCCTTCCGGCGTCCGACGAGCTTGCTCTTCGAACAAGTGGTGCACCAACGCCTCGCCGGTTTCGCGGGTCGCCGTGTCAGCCCACTCCACCAGCGCCTGCTGGCGCTCGCCCGCGGTCAGCAGGGGTAACTCTGACAGGCGCCGATCGGGGTCCACAACGAGGCCAGCCAGAACTTCGCGGTAATGCCCGAGCAGCCTCTGGATGGTGCTCGCATCGAAAAGATCCGTGCAGTACTCGAGCCAAACTTCCAGGCCTTCCTCGCCTTGCTCGATGAAGACACTCAGATCGAACTTGGAGGTCCCGCTGGCGACCTCGCCACGGCGCACTTCCAAGCCGGGCAGCGCTGCCAGAGGCCGGCGATTGTCAACGACGAAGAGGACCTGAAACAGGGGTGAACGAGCCAGGTCACGTTGTGGCCGCAGCGCCTCGACCAGGCGCTCGAAGGGCAAGTCCTGATGATCATAGGCTTCCAGGGCCGTCTGGCTCACCTGCCGTAGCAGGTCGGCGAACAACGGATCCCCAGGCAACCGGGAGCGCAACACCAGGGTGTTGGTGAAGAACCCGATCAAGCCCTCGATTTCGAATCGGGTCCGATTCGAAATCGGAGAACCCACCACGATGTCTTCTTCGCCCGAATGACGCCGCAGCAACACCTGGAAGGCGGCCAGCAGAGTCATGAACAGAGTCGCCCCATGCCGCGGTCCGAAGCCAGCGAGGCCGTTCGAGAGGGCCTCCGGCAAGGTCGTTCCGAGCTCCGCTCCACGGGAGCTCTGGCGCTCCGGGCGCGGATGGTCGAGGGGTAGTTCCAGACTGGGCGGCGCCCCCGCCAAGCGTTCTGTCCAGTAGTCGAGCTGTCGATCCAAGACACCGTTGGCGAGCCACTCACGCTGCCAGATCGCGTAGTCGGCGTACTGCACCGGCAACTCGGGTAGCACCGGAGCCCGGCCAGTTCTGAA
>JBCCGX010000917.1:0-4397 GCA_039029035.1 Acidobacteriota bacterium
CGAGCACTGAGCAGGAAGAGGCCAAGGACGAAGAGGATGTGATCCAGTCCCTCGGGCACGATATGCCAGAAACCGAGAGCGAGGTAGCGCCCGGCGGTCTCGACCGGCAAGACGTCGCCGCCCCCGCCTTCCAAGGCCTCGCCGGTGAGCAGGTAGGGCAGGCTGGGGGCGCCGGGTTCGAGCAACTGCCGCCGACCGCTCAGCTGCCGTTCGTCGAGCAAGGTCAGGTGGACCGGCGGGAAGCCGCGCGAGGCTGAGAACGTGATTTCGCTGGCGCCTTCCGGCACCTGGCCTTCGAGCCGTGCCACCAGGCCGAGCACGGTCGGCTCGACACCCTCGGCACTCTCGACGACCGGCGCGCTCGGATCCTCGGGCCTCGGATCCTCGGGACCCGGTTCTTCGGCACCTGGATCTCCGGCAGTCGGATTCCCTGGGGCCTGGTCCAGATGGCTCAGATCCATCGCGCCGCGATGGGGAAAGCTCACCCGAGGTCGCACCGCCTCGCCGTCGAAACGGACTCGGACTCGGCGTTGGAAGGTGCGCTCCAGATCGGCCACCTCGCGCTCCAGCTCCTCGGGCGACAGGGCCAAGAGAGCCAGCGCCAGCTCGGTCGAATCCACCGTCGGGCTGACACCGAGGGCGAGGGCGTCGAGGTCACAAGTGATGTCGACCTGGTATGACCCGTCGGCCCGCAGAAGGAGCAGGGTGCGGGTGAGCTCGAAACTGTGCGCAGCGATCGGGGTGACCGAGGCGAGGGCCAGGGCGAGCCAGGCGATCCCTGCCAACAGAGTCTGCAATAGGGTGGTCTTCATACTTCGATAGGGAAGTCGGTGGAGGTGTCATCGGAAGGGCTGACGGCCGGCGGGTCGGTGGTCAGGCCGATGGTGGCAGTGTCGTCGGCGGTGTCGTCGACTGCGTCACTGGCGCGATCGACCGGCTCTTCGATCACTCGGGTCACCGACAGCAGGAAGGGCTCACCGTCGATGCTGAGCCGCTCGGCCGAGAAGGTGCACCGGCGGACCTCACCGGACTTGGTGCAGAAGCTGCCTGGAAGGTCGCGCACCGCGCCCTCGGCCTCCAGTTGCTCGACCATTCGGGGGCGTTCCTGCGGCTTGCCCCACAAGCCGAGCTCCATGGCGGTATGCCCCAGGACTTCCTCACGGCTGAAGCCGGTCAAGCGCTCGAAGCTGTCGTTGATGTCGACGATACGGCCGTCGGTGAGCGACGAGATGGCCATGATGTCGCGACTCACGCGCAGTGCTTTGGCAAACTTCTCTTCCGACATCTGGACTTTGCGCTCGGCGTGGTAGCGCTCGATCATCAGGCGCAGGTCCTGCTCGCTGCCGCGCAGCGAGGTCTCGACCCTCTCGCGATCGAGCCACAGCTCGCGCGCCTTGCGCTCGAGCAGGCGGTGCTGAACCAACGCCACCGAGCCGAGGAGCACGACGGCCGCGAACACCAGGGTCTCGTGGGCGCGCTGGGTCTCGTCGGTGAAGATGCCCAAACGGTAGCAGGCGTAGTGCAGCAGGGGAAAGGCCAAGGCGTGGATCATCGTCCGGCCGCTGGGGCGGGTGAAGTGGATCTCGGGACGCTCTTCCACCGTGGAGGATGTGGCGTCAGTGGAGAAGCGAGCGTGGCGCAGGCGTGATGTGACGAGCAGCAAGTAGGGTAGATAGAAGAAAAGATCGGAGGCGGTACCCCAGGGTCGGCCGCCCTGGGCATAGAACCGTAGCTCGACCAGATCACAGAGGAAGAAGACCGCTTCAGTCAGACCCAGGATCAGGTAGAGCTGGCGCCAGCGCAGCGAGCCGGCACTGCGGGCAAGCGCCAGGAAGCGGGTCGCCAGGTAGGCGTCGAGGCATAGGTAGAGGATGTAGCTCGGGCTCCAGTCCTTGCCGCCGGAGACACCGACGTAGGCCGGGACGAGGACGAAATAGGCGATGAGAGCCAGGGTGAAAGCGAGGACCGCCGGCACCGCCAAGGCCCGCTCGAGGCCCATCGGTCGCCAGCGGTGGACCCGGTGGGGATGGCGCTCCACCGCCAGGATCAACGCCACGTAGCTCGCCAGATAGAGCATCTCGACCACCCAGCCGAGAGCCATCGGACGCTCGCCGGTGGGGAAGAAGAGATAGAGGAAGTAGACCATCATCCAGGCGGCGAAGGCGGCCAGGACATCGGTCCAGAAGCGCCGCTCTTCGGCCTGCAGACGCGTCAGGCCACGGGCCAGAGCGGCGACGGTGAGGGCCGAAAAGAGGAAAGGACCCAGTGCTTGGGAGTAGAATAGGCGCTGGGCAGCGCTGGTCCACGGCAGAAGATAGACCAACAGGCTGAGGACGAACGCTGCTGCCATCCCATGCACCCAGGGATCCTGCCGGAGCGTCTCGCTGAGTGCCCCGCGGGGTGGGGCCGGTTCCAAATCGTCCTCCCGGTTCATGGGGTGAGTCTAGCTGAGGCGGCGTTGAGCTGAAGTTTGATTTCTGCTGAAATGTCGATATGGATTGTTGTGAGAGCGAAAAATCTGCGGCCCGATCAGGGCGAAGGTGGCACGGGTGAAGATCGGCGAGATGCTGGTCGCGGAGGGCAAGCTCGCGCGCAATGACCTCGTCCGAGCGCTGGAGCATCAGGGCCGGATGCAAGGACGCCTGGGTACGACGCTCCTCGAGCAGGGCTCGATCGGCGAGAGCGCTCTGCTCGAAGCCCTCGGCCGGCAGCGGGCGACCCGCACCGTGTCGCACACCCAGCTGACCAGCATCGCCGCACCGGTGGTGCAGATGGTGCCGGCACGGCTCGCTGCACGCTACCGCATCGTGCCCTACGAGCTGCGCGGCCGCACCTTGTTCGTGGCGTCGAGGGACATCGGCGATGCTCTGAAGGAAGACGAGATCGGTTTCCTCACCTCCTGCATGGTGCGAACCTGTATCGGCCTCGAGGTGCGGATCCTCGAAGCCTTGCAGCGCCACTACCACGCCAACATTCCGGCCCGTCACGAGGCATTGTTGCAACGCCTGGCATCCCGCGGTCGCGGGTCGACGACCGCTGCGACGACGACGAACCCGTCGCCACCCTCGATCCCGGCCGCCTCGCCCTCCTCGAATCCACCGCCGGCTCCTCAGCCAACGCTGTCGCAGGCACCACAGGCAGCACCGCAGCAGGTCGCACCACAAATCAGCCCGCCTCCGGCTCCGACCCCAATCGCCCGGACTCCCCCGGCGTCCGTCAGCCCAGTGGCCGCCGCCCCAGTGGCCGCCGCCCAAGCGGTGCAGCCCGCTCCGGCGGCCGAACCGAAGCCAGTTCCGATAGCGGAGCCGGAGCCGCCGCGCTTCATCGAGCTCGACGCCGAGGACGCCGCGCTCCTCGGCCGTTCGTCGAGCGAAGCGGCCGAGGATTGGACGCCGGACGCCGATGAGCCCGTGCTGCTCGAGCCGACACCCCTGCCCTGGCTGGCTCGCCGCCCGCCGCCACCGGATGGATCCGAGGCCGTGGTCGAGGACAGCGAGGCGAGTCCGGAAACGGTGGCCGACGAGGCGCTGATCAGCGAGAACGGTGGTGGCGTGGTGGACGCTGTAGAACCGGCGGCCGCTGTCGAAGCTGTTGCGACCCCAGGCCGTGCAGCGATGGACTACGGCGCAGCAAGCACCGCGCCTGAGCCCGCCAGCCAGGTCTTGGCGCCGTCCGACTCGGTCGCCTCGACCACCCTTCACCTGCCGGGGGAGCTGCCACCCATCGACCCCGAGGCCAGCCCCGAAGATCGCCTCCTGGCCGCCGCAGAGCAGCTCAAGCACGCCGAGATCCGCGACGACATCGCCGACGTCTTGCTGGCCTATTGCGAGCCCTACCTGCGCCGCCGGCTGGTTCTCGTAGCGCGCAAGGAGCGCATCCTCGGCTGGCGTGGCGAGGGCCGTGGGGTGGTGCGGCAGACCGTGCGCGGGATCGAGATCCAGGCCGACCAGCCGTCCGTCTTCCTCGGCCTGCGGGCCGCCGACAGCTTCTGGCTCGGGGCGCTGCCCCAACTGCCACCGAACGCCGCCCTGGTGGACGGCCTGGGCGGCACCTTCCCCAAAGACTGCCTGGTGCTGCCCGTCACCTTGCGTTCGCGCGTGGTGTGCTATCTCTATGGCGACAACCTGGACGCCAGTGTCTCCGGCGTGCCCCTGGCCGAGTTGCGTCGACTGGCGGCCAAAGCCGGTCTGGCGTTCGAGGTCTACATCCTGAAGAACAAGATCCGAATCCAATGAGCGACCAAGAACCCAGCCAAGACGGTAGAGACGGTGACTGGCAAGCGACTCTGGTGAGTTTTCGCTGGCCCCTCCTGATCCTCGGCCTGGCGCTCCTCGGCGCTCTGGTCTACGTCTTCACCGTGCACCAGGCAGGACGCGCCGCCGGCACCGCCGCCGACA
>JBCCGX010000918.1:0-4394 GCA_039029035.1 Acidobacteriota bacterium
CTAGGGGTTGTCGCCCTTCGCTGTGTAACAGCCAAGAAGGGAGGCCGTCGGACAGACGGCCAGTACCCGCGGTCAGCTGCATGCGCCTCGGCCGTTCGACAGTTCATAGCTCCTCCTTTAGAGGATTTTACTTCTTCTGTTTCTGGGATGCTTTCCATTGCGAAGCGAGCTCCTGCGCTTCGGCGACCTGAGCGTCGGTCAATAACTTAGTAAGCCTGTCTCGGGAATCCGCAGCCATTTCGGCCACAAGATCAATGTCCTCTCCTGTTGCAGCTATGTTGAACCACATGTGAGCCAGCACGTAACTCTGAGGAACACCTTTACCGCTCTCGTACATATCGCCGAGGTTTACCTGCGCGTAGACGTTCCCTTGGTCGGCCGCCATGCGGTACCACTTGGCAGCACCATCAGGATCTGGCTGCCCGCCTCTTCCCTCCTTGAGCATATCGCCGAGGAGGTATTGGGCATTGGGATCTCCTCGTTCGGCCGCAACGCGGTACCACTTGAGGGCTTCCTCTAAATCCTGGGCGACGCAGTCGCCAGCCTCGAATTCTCCCGCCACCTCCCTCTGGATAATGGCATTACCATGCTCGGCGGCTAAAAGTAACCACCGCCGTGCGACATCGTAATTCTGAGGCACACCCTTGCCAAGTCCGTACATAACCCCGAGACGATACATGGCAAGGGCCTCGCCTTGCTCAGCCCTCATTACGAGTTGCTGAAGGTCATCCTGAGAACTCGCAGGGATAGCCAGAGCAATTAGAGACAAAATCAAAATCCGCATGATAGGTTTAACTCTAAACATGGAACCTCACTTCGCAAGACAATCCGAGTCGATCCCGACGACGAGCAGAGAGGGCTTCGACAGGTGATCCCGCTCGCATTTGTCTGCCATACAGGCTTTGGTAGCCGCAGAAGAGTATATGTCAGCGGCACTAAGGTTCTAAAGCGCCGCAGGACATCTCAGCGTAATCCGTGCCCGATACCTGATGCCTTGCTTCGTTAGTCGTTTCTCGATGCTGACCATGGCGAATGCCTCCTTGGTTTCCAGACGCTTAGCCGGGGGTTCCTTAGGGGCACTCGGGGGCAGCACTGGCCAATAAGCACTCACTGCCAACTACACGTCGCAAGACGTAGGTATTGCATTTGCAGTGGTCAGCCATTGCATGATGTTGTGGTCTATTTGTGGGAAATCACCCTGAAAGGGCGACAGCATCTAGCCCGGGGCGTAAGCCCCGGGTTGCAAAGAAGCGAAGAGTCCCAGCTCCGAAGGAGCGATAGAGGCTCGGGCTTGGGATAGTTGTGTTCACCGGTTCCCCGGGGCTCGCGCCCCGGGCTAGATGCTGTCGCTCCTTCGGAGCTTCCCGACGAGTCACTGGTGGGCAGCTCGCCAGGCCGTCGATTGCTTCCGCGGCAAGATGTCGCCTTGCTGAAATGTCGAGCCAGCCTGAAGCGGTTAGCCCGGCTGAGATACACTCGCGGGCAGGTTCCATGAGCCAGCAAGCAAACAAGACGGGGCGGGCCGGCAAACCGGCTGACGCGCCCGAGACGACCGACGTCGGCTCCGACGCCACCGAGTCGACAGCGGACGTCGCCGACCTCGCCGCGCCGACCCTCGGCGAGACGGATCTCTATCTGCTCGGCGAGGGGACCCATCAGCAGCTCTGGAAATGCCTCGGTGCGCGGCCTGCGGCGGTCGACGGTGAGCAGGGTTTTGCCTTCTCGGTGTGGGCACCCAACGCTCGCCAGGTCAGCGTGGTGGGCGATTTCTGTGCTTGGGACGGCTCGAAGCATCCGATGCAGCGCCTGGGTGGCTCGGGGGTGTTCGACCTCTTCCTGCCCGGCCTCGGCCAGGGCGAGATCTACAAATACGAGATCGAGACCGCCGCCGGCACGGTGCACCTCAAGGCCGACCCCATGGCGACCTGGGCCGAGAAACCCTCGAGGACGGCCTCCCGCACCTACGCATCGACCTACGAGTGGGGCGACGCGGAGTGGATGGAGGCCCACCGGGAGCGCGATGTGACGCGCAGTCCGATGTCGATCTACGAAGTCCACCTGGCGTCGTGGAAGCAGGCCCAGGATTTGGCGTCGGCATCGGACTCACCGTCTGCGAGCGATGCACCGTCGTCGGCCGATGCACCGAAGGAGATCAACTATCGCGATGTCGTCCACGCCCTGGTCGAGCATGTCAAAGAGCTAGGCTTCGACCATGTGGAGCTGATGCCGATCGCCGAGCACCCCTTTGCCGGCTCCTGGGGTTACCAGATCACCGGCTTCTATGCCCCCACCGCGCGCTTTGGCGCGCCGGACGATTTCCGCTACTTCGTCGACACCTGCCACCAGAACGGGATCGGTGTGATCCTCGATTGGGTGCCGGCCCATTTCGTCAAGGACGCCCATGGTCTCGGTCGTTTCGACGGCACGGCGCTCTACGAGCACGACGATCCGCGGCGCGGCCTACACCCGGATTGGGGCACCTACATCTTCAACTACGGTCGCCACGAGGTGCGCAGCTTCCTGCTATCGAACGCGCTCTACTGGCTGGAGGAGTTCCATGTCGACGGCCTGCGCATGGATGCCGTCGCCTCGATGCTCTACCTCGACTACAGCCGCGAGGAAGGCGAGTGGCTGCCCAATGCTCACGGCGGGCGCGAGAACCTCGACGCGGTGTCGCTGCTACAGGTCATCAACTCGGTGGTCCACGATCGCTTCCCCGGCCGTTTCACCATCGCCGAAGAGTCGACCGCCTGGACCGGGGTGACAAAGCCGGCGAAAGAAGGGGGCCTGGGCTTCACCTTCAAGTGGAACATGGGTTGGATGCACGACACGCTGAGTTACTTCGGTACCGATCCCTACTTCCGCTCCGGTTGCCACGACCAGCTGACCTTCGCCATGGTCTACGAGTACAGCGAGCGCTTTATCAATCCGCTCTCCCACGACGAGGTGGTGCACGGCAAGGGGTCGCTGCTGGGCAAGATGCCGGGCGATCTGTGGCAGAAGCGCGCCAACCTGCGGGCTCTTTTGGCCTACCAGTTCACTCGCCCGGGCAAGCAACTGCTGTTCATGGGCAGCGAGCTGGCGCCGTCGCGCGAGTGGAATTACGAGACCAGCCTCGATTGGCACCTTTTGGGCGATCCCTACCGTGCTGCCATGCATCGTTTCGTCTGCGACCTGGGGGCCCTCTACCGCGAGCATCCCTGCCTGTGGCGCTCGGATCCCGATTGGCAGGGCTTCCAGTGGATCGCCTGCTCGGATCACCAGCATTCGGTCTTCTGCTACGAGCGCCGTGTGGTCGAAGAGGAGGATGGCGACCGGCTGATCGTCGTCCTCAACCTCACCCCGGTGCCGCGCGAGGACTACCGCATCGGCGCCCCCGAGCCCGGTACCTACCGCCGCCTGATGTCGACCGACGACGTCGCTTATGGCGGTAGCGGCTACGACAATCCCAAACAAATCGACAGCGAGGCGACGCCGGCCGATGGTTGTCGCGACTCCCTGCTGCTCACCCTGCCACCGCTGGCAGCGCTGGTCCTGGCGCCAGGTATCGACCCAGGCGAGTCGAGTGCAACAGAGCCCTCTTCGTCTCGTAAAGACGGACGGCAGTCGCCTCGGGCTTGAACCCGTGGCGAACGTCCGGTGCCACGGGCCGCAGCCAGCCAGGTAGCCTCAAAGCGTGGAGTTATGCCGGACTCTGGCGGGGTGATGTTTGGTTTGTACAAAATTGCTGCTTGACAAGCTTGGCTCAGCGGCCTATAACTAAAACCATGTCGACGAAGCCGCACCCCCTGCACTGCAAGAAATTCATCTGTTGCTGTTGTACTCACAACAGACAACTCCGGCATCGTCTACGAACCTGATAGGTAACCCAACCAGACTTCGTCGACCGCCGGGAGTGCCTTCCGGCGGTTTTTGGTTTCAGGCTCCGGAGAGGCACCCCTCGGAGGTCGGTCCGAAGGGAGGATTCCCCCCATGGTGAGCTCCTTGTCCGAAACTCCACGAACGTCCGAGCCTGCGCCTCCACCCGCCGATCCGGTCGTCGCACCGGGTGAGGCACCGACTCGCCTTCACCTGCCGGACGCGCTGCGGCACGAGCTGGCGCGCTTGGTGGAAGCTTCCTACCCCTTCGAAGCTTGCGGCGTGATGGTCGGTCGCACCGAAGCCGAGCGGGTGCTGGTGGAAGACATCTTCCAGGCCCGCAACCTCAACGTCGAACGGGCGCGGGATCGCTTCCTGCTCGATCCGCAGGATTTTCTCGCCGCCGACAAGGCGGCTCGTGCCCGCGGGCTCGATATCGTCGGCATCTGGCACTCCCACCCCGACCACCCGGCCCGGCCGTCGATCACCGATCTCGAGGCGGCGTGGGAAGGCTACTCCTACTTGATCATCTCCAC
>JBCCGX010000919.1:0-4392 GCA_039029035.1 Acidobacteriota bacterium
GAGAATTCCACGTACTGCAGCGGCTCGTCCTCCGCCGCACCGCTCCCATTGCCGTAGAAGTGCACCACCTCGCCGAGCAGATTGTCCAGGCTTCGCGCGTCGGCACTGAGTGCCGAAACGGTGAGGATCAGAACGTGGCGCAAAGGGAGGCGCCGGATCAGCAGGCACCGGACATTGGCCTCGCCCTCGGAGCCGAGGGCCCGAAGCTCCTCTTCGCGCAGACGCTCGATCTCTTCGGGCCCGAAGACCGCGCCGTCCTCACCGACTTCGACGAACCGAAAGGGGCATGCCGCTGCGCCGGAGATGACTTGGATCGGTATCTCCATCCCGGGCAGACGCTGAAAACGCGTGCGCAGAATCTCGTGCCGATCGACCACCTGGCCGAGCGCACCTTCGAGCCGCCTGGCATCGAGAGGCCCCCCGACCTCGAACATGGCCTGGAGTGTCAACTCGTCCTGACCGCCGCGCAACCAGGCTTCTTTCTGTTGAGCGGAGAGCCGGAAGCCTTCGATCACGTCCTGTGGCGGTGACTCGGGCTCTGCGAGGACATCCTTGGTGTTGTCAGTCTCGTGCATCGGTCCAACCCGGGTGTTCAGACAGCCTTCGAGCGCCTGGATTTGAGTGATTTCAGCCTCTGATATCTCGACACTTCGCGCTCCGCACGAGCTCGGAGGCGCTCTTTCTTCTCTTTTGCGCCGACCATCTCGAGCTCGTCGATCTCCACTTCGGGGTTGGCGACCGCGTTACCGAGCAGAGCCTCGAACTGCCGGTGCAGAAGCTCGACCGTCTTCAGGTCGAAGAGGTCGCTGTTGTACGCCCATTGCAGGACCAGATCGTCGCCCATCTGCGTAGCCCAGACGGTCAGCGGAAAGCGCACCACCTCTCGCCCCAATGGGAATGGCTTGATCGTTAGATCACCGGTCTCAGCCCTTTCGGTCGGCGCGTTCTGCACCCCGAGAGTCACATGGAAGAAAGATGACGCATCCGTCTGGCGCTCGAGCTTCAGCTCTTCCACCAGCTTCTCCAGCGGCAGGTCCTGGTGATTGAGAGCGGCGAGAGTCCGTGCGCGGATCTGGCCAAGCAGTTGGCGGAACGAGTCCGAGCCTTCGAGGTCGACGCGTAAAGGCAGGATGTTGATGAAAAAACCGATCATGCCTTCGAGCTCTTCACGGCTGCGCCCGGCGGTCGGTATACCGATGATCAGAGAGCGTTGTCCCGCTCGACGCCCCAACAAGATCGCAAACGCGGCCATCAGGGTCATGAACAGCGTCGCGCCTTCGGCTCGGCCGAAGCGGAGCACAGCGGCGAAGAGATCGGTCGCCAACGGCAGGAAGCGCTTGCCCCCACGATGGGTCGGCCGGGCTGGAGGGGGCCGATCGTAGGGCAGCTCGAGCACTGGCGGTTGCCCTCCGAGGGTACGCCGCCAGAAACCGAGCTCGGCGGCCAGAGCCGCGCCCGAGAGCCAGCGACGTTGCCATACCGCGAAGTCTGCATATTGCAGCTCGAGCTCCGGTAGCGGCACCGGCGCGCCGGTCGAGAACGCCTCGTAGCAAGTCACCAGCTCACGGGTCAAGATCGCCATCGACCAGCCGTCGATCGCGATGTGGTGCACCGTCAACGACAAGATGTGCTCCGTTTCCCCCAAGCGAAAGAGGGTCATCCGAAGCAACGGCCCTGCCGCCAGATCGAAGGTGCGGGCAGCAGCCGCCAAGGCCAGACGCCGGGCTTCGGCATCGCGCTGCGCCGCCGGCAGATGCTCGAGATCGGCCACCGGCAACGGCACGGTCGGCGGTGGCGAGATGCGCTGCACCGGCTCGTCATCGATCGAAGCGAATCTCGTCCGTAGGGATTCGTGTCGGCGGACCACCTCGGTAAACGCCGCCGCGAGCGCCGGAATACGAATCTCGCCGACGAAACGCAGGGCCAAGGGCACGTTGTACATCGCGCTCCCCGACAGCAACTGATCGATGAACCAGAGGCGCTGCTGGGCAAACGACATCGGTAGATCCCGATCGCGGCGGGCTCTCTCGAGCGGCGGTGCCTCGATGCCGCGCTCGCCCCGCAGATCGTGCTCGATGCGAACCGCCAGCTCTTTCAAAGTCGGCGCTTCGAACAGGGCGTTCACCGACAACTTGAGCTGAAAGGCCTGGCTGACTCTCGAGATCACCTGAATCGCCAGCAGCGAATGCCCGCCGATATCGAAAAAGTCCTCGTCGACCCCTACATCCTCGCGACCGAGCACGTCCGACCAGATGCCGCAGAGGATCTCTTCCGTCGGCGTGGTCGGTGCCGCGAGAGCTTCTTCGCCGTCCGTTTCGGCCTCCAGCGAAGCCTCGATATCCAGAGCCGCCCGATCGACCTTGCCGTTGGCTGTCAGGGGCATGGCTTCGAGACGAACGAAAGTCGAGGGCACCATGTAGTCCGGCAGCTTCGAGCCGAGAAAGGTGCGTAGGGCAGCGGAATCGGTTGCCGAGCCCTCGAAGCCCACCCAATAGGCCACCAGGTGCTTCGTCGCCGGAGAATCCTGTTGCAGCTCGACCACCGCCTCGTGGACCGCGGGATGGGCGTTCAGAGCCGACTCCACCTCGCCCAACTCGATGCGGAAGCCGCGCAGCTTGATCTGGTGATCGACCCGGCCCACGAACTCGATCGACCCATCGACGCGCCAGCGCACCAGGTCGCCTGAACGGTAGAGACGCGAACCCCGCTCGCCGAAGGGATCGGGCACATAGCGCGCCGCGTTCAAGCGGGGCCTGGCGAAGTAGCCCTCGCTCAAGCCCTCGCCACCGATCAGCAGCTCACCGACCGCTCCGATCGGCACCGGCCGCAGTGCGCGATCCAGAACCCGGGTCGAAGAATGGGCGATCGGCCGACCAATGGCCACCGTGCGCGCTCCCTGCGCCACCGATTCCACCCGCTGCCAGGTGGTGAAAGTGGTGTTCTCGGTCGGACCGTAGACGTGCAGCAGCCTCGCCGGGCCACGGCCGCCGAGCACCGCGGCAACCCGCGTCGGATCCACCGCTTCGCCACCGAAGAGAAGATCGCCCAGCGCGGCGAAGGTCGAGGGATCCTCGACGCTGAGCTGGTTGAAGAGTGCCGTGGTCAGGAACAAGGTATCGATACGCTGGCGCTGAATCGACGCCGACAAGCTGGCGCTGGAAAGCAGCTCGTCCTTCGCCACGCCGATCAGCATCGACCCGTTGAGCAGCGCCCCCCAGATCTCGAAGGTGGCGGCATCGAAAGTGGTCACCGAAGCCTGCGCGATCCGTGCCTCCGAGCCCAAACAGACGTAATCGGTGTCACGGACCAGGCGGACCACTGCGCGATGAGGAACCACAACCCCCTTCGGCCGACCGGTCGAGCCTGAAGTGAAAATGACGTAGGCCGCATCACCACCGGAGACCTCGATCCGCGGCGATGGGCGCGGCGTCGCCGAGGTCGCGCGCAGCGACTCGAGACGCAAAGGTACCGTCGCGACCGACAATGGCAGGGTCGGGAGCTCCGAGGTGTGGAGCAGAACCGGCGCAGCAATGTCCTCCAGAAGACCGGCGAGCCGCGCGGGCGGATCATCGGGATCCAGCGGCACGTAGGCGCCTCCGGCCTTCAGGATTCCCACCAAAGCAACCAGCATGGCCAGGGAGCGCTCGGCGAAAAGGGGTACGAAATCCCCCGGCCTCACCCCCGAAGCCCGCAATTTCTGAGCCACCCCGTCGGCGTGGCGAGCGAGGGTATGGTAGCTCAACTGCTCGTCGCCGAAGACCGCGGCAATGGCATCGGGCCGCCGCGCGACCTGTTCGTCGAACAGGCCGACCAATGACCGGTCGATCGAGCTGCTGTCGCCGGGCACCGTATTCCACTCGACCACCAATTGGTGCTGCTCGGCCGCGGACGACACCGGCAGCGAGGAGACCCGCCGCTCCGGATGCTCCACCAGGCCATGGAGCAGACACTCCAGCTGCTGCAAGAAGCGGGCGATCGTCGTCGGGTCGAAGAGCTCGAGGGTATAGGTGAGCGCACCGCTGAGCGCACCCGGACGTGCGGCCATCGCCAACCCGAAGTCGAACTTTGCCTCTTGGATCGGTGCCTTGAGCGTCGGCATGTTTTCAGCCGAGTCGACCACTTCCCGGCGCGGTATGTTCTGCAAGCCGAACATCACCTCGAAGATCGGCGAATGGCTCAGGCTGCGATCCGGCTGCAGCTCTTCGACCAATTTCTCGAACGGTAGATCCTGGTGAGCATAGGCCCCGAGCACCACCTCACGGACTCGGTTCAACAGCGACACCATGTCCGGGTCGTCGTCGAGGCGCGTGCGCAGAACCAACGTATTGATGAAGCAACCGATGAGCCCTTCGATCTCCATTCGATGACGGCCCGAGATCGGCGTGCCGATGC
>JBCCGX010000920.1:0-4387 GCA_039029035.1 Acidobacteriota bacterium
CGCGATCCGTTGCGCCACCCCCTGAGGGATGGGTGGCCGCGCACCATTCCGCTCGCGCGAGCCGACGGCTGCGGCCGTCGCCAGGTATGGGACCCACGTCTTGGCCGAGCCCCTGGAAGGGCTGGTGGTGGTGTCGTTCCCCAGATCCGGCCGGACCTGGTTGCGCGTCATGCTGGATCGGTTGGATCTCCGCCTGGCCTACACTCATGATGAATCCGGCCACCAGAAGGGTCACCGCATCAGCGAGCTACCAGTCGACAAGTCCGCCTTTGCCAGGCACAAAGTCATCCTGCTCTTCCGCGATCCGCGCGACGTGACGGTCTCGGGCTACTTCCTGGCGAGCCGGCGGCGGAAACTGTTCGGCGGCACCCTGTCGGACTTCCTGCGCGATGAGCGCCATGGGCTGCGCAAGGTGCTGCACTTCAACCGCACCTGGTACGAGAACCGCCATCGCGCAGCCGACTTCCTGCCGGTCCGCTACGAGGGTATGCGGCAAGAGCCACAGCGGGTGTTGCGGCGTCTGATCGATTTCATCGGCCGGGAGGTGGATGATGCGGCGCTGGATGAAACGATCGACTTCTGCCGCTTCGACAACATGCGGCGCCTGGAGCGAGAGGGCTACTTCGAGAAGGAGTACGGTGTGCTTCTGGCATCCTCCGGCGACGACCCGGATGCGGGCAAAGTTCGGCGTGGCAAGGTGGGTGGGTATGCTGACACTTTGAGTGCCGCCGACATCGCCTATTGCGATCGGGTGATCCGTGCGTCCGGCTACCCGCTGCTGGCGCCGGTCCCCGGCGAAGCATGAAGGGTCCGGAGCAGCAGGCTTCGGCGCCGCCGCCGACCGAGGTCACGCGCCCAGCGTTCACCGCGGCGATCTGGGGTCAGTGCTTCGGCGTCCAACCGCAGGTGGCTCTGGGGCGGGGCTTGGGATTGCTCTACCTCCACGCCTTGGGGATCCCGCCGGATCGGATCGCGGTCCTGCTTTCTCTGTCGTTGCTGGTCCGTGGCCTGCTGTCGATACCGGCGGGTTATTGGGCCGACCGGCTGGGCAGGAAGCGCCTCGGGATCGCCGGTCAATGGCTCGCCATCGCCGGCTTCGCCGGCCTCGCCGTGGCGGCCTGGGTGCCCCAGGGCTTGCCGGTCCTGGCCACGGTCACGGTCGGGATGGTGACCTTTGGCCTCGGGACAACTCTCTTCGGCGCCGGGTGGTTCGCCCTGCTCAGTCCGTTGATCCCAGCTGATGCTCGGGGTCGCCACTTGGGGCGGCTGCGCTTTGCGCGCCAGCTTGCGGCAGTCGTCTTCGGCGGCTTGATCGCCCTGTGGATGAGCGAAACGACGCCGCTCGCCGGCTTCCAAATGGTGTTTGCAGGTCTCACCGTCTGCCTGGTCATCCGGCTCGTCTTCTATCGCAGGATTCCGGAGCTCGAACGGAGTGTTCCGGCTCGTGCAGGGCTTGCAGAGTCGCTGGCTGCTGTCTTGGCGATTCCGGGCTACCGTCGTTTCTGCATTTTCGTCCTCGCCATCTTTGTTCTGGTCGGTGCGGTGCCGATGCTCTTCGGCCTACTCGAGCTCGAAGAGCTGAACCTGGGCGATGCGGTGGTTTGGCAGCTCGGGGTAGTGATGATTGCCGGCCACATGGTGGGGTCGCGGGTCGCGGGGCACCTGGTCGATGCTCTGGGTGGACGCCTGATGCTCGGCCTCTGCCAGCTCGCCTTCCTCGTCAGCCTTGCTCTCCTCGTCTCCCGTGGGGGCGGCCTGAGTATTCTGATGGGTGCCGTGCTTGCCAGCTTTCTCTTCGGGGTCGCCAAGACCGCTCTGGAGATCGCCGTCCACAGCGAGCTTCTCGGCCTGGCCCCGCGTGAAAACAAGGCGCTGGCGGTCTCGGCTTGCACCACCCTGATCTACCTTGGCGAGAGCCTGGCCGGTCTGTTGATCGCGGGGCTGCTGGGGTCGGCGGCCTTGGCCCAGTGGAGCTCCGGCGGCGGCGGATCGTCGCGTTACGATGTCGTGCTGATCGGTCTGGGCTTCGGTCTCGTGGCCCTGCTGACGACGACGGCTCTTGTCACCCTCGCCAACCGGCATCAAGTAGCGGGCAGGAGCTCTTCCAGCGTCGACTGATCCACCAAGGGAAAACCTTCCCTGAGCGCGGCGGTGGAGAGCCGAGGATCCAGGCAGACGAAACCGATCGACGGCGGCTGACCCTCCGCCGCCAGGAAGGCAGCGGCCAACTGCATCGCGTCAGCGGCTCGCAAGGGATGGACTCGCAAGAAGCGTCGCGCGGTCTGCCGGAGGGTCTCGATGGGCCCAACTAGGTGCCAACTACGGGCGAGAGTGTCTAGCTTCTCGAGGGCGAAAGCAGCTTCCCGAGGCGAGAGCTTCTCTTCGCGTTCCAGGCGAGCGATGGCCGAGACGCACTCGATCTCGCTGCCCCACCAGGTCACGATGGCGCCGTCTTCGAGATACAGCTCAGCGAGCCGATAGCTCAACGGCTCCATCAACATCAGAGGAACGAGGGCGGAGCTATCCCAAAACCTCAACGGCCTGTTGCCCGCTCTTCGAGCAATGCTTCGAGGGCCGAGGCTCCCGACCGGGGCTTCAGGGGACCCTGGGCCAGGAGCTCGCGCGGCAGCGGAGCGGCAGCACGTCGCAGCACGCCACTGCGCTCCAAACGCGCGAGACGCCCTTCGGGATCGACGTCACCCTGAACCACCGATTCGATTCGAGCGACCGGACGTCCCCGGTCCAAGACGAGAACCGTTTCGCCGTTGCGCACCTGATCGATCAGTGCGCTGAGGTTGTTCTTGGTTTCAGTCAAGGTAGCAGTTTTCATTAAGCTAAAGTAGCCAAGTCATAAAAGCCTGTCAAGGCTCCCGAGTCGCCGGCCGCCATCGGGGCGACCGGCGAAGCTGATTCGAGGCTGGAGCTGTCTAGGGACCGAGCAGCAGTAGATCGTTCGGCGTCAGGCTACGGGCGAAAAGCCTGACGTCGCGCAGGGCGCCGCGAAACCGCTTGCCACCGCTGTGGCTACCGAGGACGAGGGGCTTGATCTCATCGAGCCCAACCGGAGCGGAAACCTCCGTGGCGACCTGGGTGTCTTCGACGAAGAGGCGCACGTCTAGGTCGCCGTCGGTCCGCCGGGTAGTGGAGAAGGTGATGTCGGTGTAGACGCCGTTGTCGAGCGCCGGGCCGTTCAGATCGACGAAGCAGCCGCCGCAATCCTTGCCGAAGACGCGGAGCCGAATCGTCCGGTCCGGCCGCTGGTGGATATAGAACGAGCCGTCCTTGCCGACGATCCGGGTCAGATCGGGCGCCAGCGGATCGGGCCGGACCTCGGCGGTGAAGGTGAAGCCTCTGTCGCCGAGGTCGAAGTGCTCGTAGCCGCCGGTCGGGCAGTTCACAGGCGCACCGCCTTCCACCTTCACCGGCGGTCCGCAGAGGAGGATCTGGTCGGCCGTCGTCTCCGCCTGGTCGAATAGGAAGACGTTATCGGCGATGCGCGGTGTGCCGACCGGTGGACGGATGTGCCAGTCGATCTCGGCGCGCGCGAGCTGGGTCACCTCGGCGTCGGACAAGGCACCGAAGAAGAGACGCACGCCGCTGATCGCACCACTGAAGGTCTCGATCAGGCTGGTGCCGGTCCAGCGACTGCCGAGAGTCAATGGCTTGCTGCCGCCACCGATCGAATCGATCGAGCCTTGCACGGTCTCCGATGAGTCGGCGGTCACGAAGAGGCGCGGTGTCTGGGTCCCGTCACTCTCCGGCGTCACAGTGAACGCGACGTGATTCCATTGCCCCGGCTCCAACGTGATGGTGCTGTCGACGTCGACGGTGCAAGCGCTGCCGCCGCATAAGCCGAAGACCCGCAATCGGACCTTGCCGGTGCTCAGGTAGTAGAGCCGCCACGCATCGTTCTTGCCGGCGAGGAGCGCGTTCGATGCCGGCAGGCCGTCGGGTCGGACGTTAGCGCCGAAGCTGAAACCGCTGTGGCGGAAATCGAACAAGGGGAAGATCTCACTACAGACCGCGTCGCTCTCGGTGGCACACAGGGTGGCCTGCTGTTGGCCGAGGAACTGCACCACGTCACCGTCGACCTCGGGCAGCTGGTGGTTGGTGTTGCTGCGGCGGGAGCCGATCTCCCACGGGATCGACTGGTGGTCGAGCCGCGCCAGCAGATCACTGCCGAAGACGGCGGTGAACATCCGCAGATTGCTCAAGCTGCCGACGAAGCGCTGAGCACTCGCCGACTCTGCCCCGAGGACGAGCGGGTTGTCGTTCGATCCGACGGTCAGAAAAGCGGACGCCGCCGATTGCACCGCGTCGTTGACGTAGAGCGACGCGCTGCCGCGGTCGACGACGAAGACCACGCGACTCCAACGATCGACTGGCA
>JBCCGX010000921.1:0-4386 GCA_039029035.1 Acidobacteriota bacterium
GCAGATGTGTACCATCGACGGCGCATGGATCTGCTGTTGGCGGGCGATCTCGAACAAGAAGCCGATACCAGCGTCGGCGATCCAGGCGTCGAGGATGTCCTGCTTCTCGAACAGCTCGCGCAGTTGCTCGGGCTCGAGCTGCACCTCAGTGACCCGGCTCGGTCCGAAGCGCGTGGTGCGCGGGTACATCGCGTCGATCTCCGCCGCGAAACGCTCGGCGATCACCTGGCGGTTCAGGTTCATCGACACGTTGAGCTCGCCCGAGGCTTCGGTCAGAGGCTCGGCCAACAGGGTGAAGCGCTCGATCTGCTGCCAGCCATCGAAACCGGCATTCACTTCGCGCCGCACCTGATCGAGCAGCTCGATCACCCGCTCGTCGGTGGGATCGAAGACATCGCCGTCCAGATCCCCTTCCTGCTCTTCCAGACGCGAAGCGACAGCATTGCGATCCGGCAGCACCAGGGCCGCGACATAGGGCCGTCCTTCGCCTAAGACGATCGCTTGCGCCACCAGGGGATGGGCCACCAACGCCGTCTCGACGGTGGTGGGCATGACCGTGCGGCCGGTGGAGAGCACGAAGAGGGAGCGTTTGTGTCCGGTGAGGTGGAGGTTGCCCTCCTGATCGAAACGGCCGAGGTCGCCGGTGTGCAGCCAACCGTCGGCATCGAGCACCTCGCGGGTCTCCGCTTCCCGACGCCAGTACTCGCGCATCACCATCTCGCCGCGCACCAGCACCTCGTCGTCGTCGGCGATGCGGATCTGGTAGCCGGCGCCCACCTGGCCACAGGTTCCGGGGCAGCGGTGACCGGGGCGGTTGATCGCCGGGAAGCCGCCGGCTTCGGTCAGGCTGTAGAGTCCCAGGGGCTCGAGGCCAATAGCTTCGGCAAAATCTCCAACGTGCGGCGGCAGTGAGGCGCCCACCGAGTAGACGCGCTCCAGGCGGCCGCCGAGCTCGGCGCGAATCTGGCTGAAGAAGGTGCGATCGGCTCTGGCAAAACGCTCGCGTAGCTCGTCGGTATCGGCCCCACCGGCCGTCCGCACTTCGCGGCCGAGGGACAGGGCCCAGCGAAACACGTCGCGCCGCGAACGCGGAAGCTTGGAGAGCTTGCCCATGACCTCGTTGTAGAAGCGCTCGAGGCCATAGGGCGTCACCAGGGCCAGGGTCGGTCGACTCTGGCGCATGTTGTCGAACGCCTTGTCGCGGCTCTCGGCCAAGACGTTGGGCACGCCGGACAGCAGACACCGCAGCGAGAAGACCAGGCTCGGGGCGTAGCCCCATGGGAGCACGGTGAAGGCCACGTCGTCCGGATCGAAGGTGATCCACTCGCCCAGCTGGCGCATCGATTCGAGACGCTGCCGGTGATCGAAAACAGCGCCGCGCGGGCGCCCGGTCTCCTGGGCGGTGTAGTGGATCGACGCCATGGTCTCCGGCTCGATCGCTTCCGCCACGGCGCGCAGCCGGGCGCGATCCTCCGCCGATTGGGACGTCGATCGCAGCTCGGCGAACGAGGTGATCGGAAAGGTGGCCTCGGCCGACTCCGCCGGTGAAAGGTGACGGATCACCACCACCGCTTCGAGCTGCTGCAGCTTGTCCGCCTCCGTCTCCAGACAGCGCCACTGCTCGACGCCTTGGGCGATGACCACCGAAGCCTGGGCGTCGGCCACCATGAAGCACAAGTCCTCGGCCGGTGTCGAGGGGCGCAGCGGCACCGCAGCACCGCCACACAGCAAACAGCCGAGGTAGGACGCCAGCCACTCGGCCGAGTTGTCGGCAACGATCGCCACGCGCTGCCCTGGGCCGATACCTCGAGCCGTGAGAAAGCCCGCGACGCGCAGAGCCAGGTCTTCGATCTCGCGGAAACGAATCCGCCGATAGCGCGCCCCGCGCTTGACCTCCAGGCAGGTTCGGTCGGCGTAGGCCGACAAGGCCACCTGGAAGATCTGATTGAGATTCTGGGCTCGTTCGCTCATCGGATGTCTCACCCCCGGCTGGCACCAGCTCCCGCGCCCGCCCCCTGGTCCTTCAGGGGAGTGACGGAGATCGGGGACGACGGCAGCGTAGGCAACCCCGGCCCCGACGTCAATCCTCGGCAGGTTCTGATGAGCCACTTCGGCGCAGTTTCGCGCTTGAAGGATACGAGCTCGAAACCATCGTTGTTGACCGAACGGGGCGCGCCGCCGATAAACCCTGACTTCCGCCAGCCGGCTTGCCGGCCGGCAGACTAGGAGCCTTCGACATGAAGCAAGAGAAGAGCTACCCCTTGATCCTGCACTACCTCGCGCTGACCTTACTCTGTGTCGGCTATCTGGGCGCTGCTGCGGCCCAGGCGCAACCGGTACAGCTGAGACTCTTCTGTGGTGACTGCAATCTGGACAATCGCATCGACGAGCTCGATGCTCTGGCGGCGGCCGAGCACGCTACGGGAAGTACTCCGATCACCGGTCCACGCCGCATGGCGTGTGACGTCGACCGCAACGGCATCATCGACGTGATCGACGCTCAAATGATCGAACAGGTGGCGAAGGGCATCATCCCCTCCGGCTGGCGGGGTTGCCCCAGGTGTGGCGATTGCAGCGCCACCGTGAACCCGCCCTTCACACCCGATGGATCCGTCGACGCGAATGACCTCAACGCCCAAGTGTGGCACGCGATGTTCCAGAGTCCCCTCGTCGACTCGGGATTTGCTGCCTGCGACGTCACCGGCGACGGCATCATCGATACCTTCGACGACTTCAACCAGCTCAGCAGTGTCATCGCCAATCCCGGCACCTTCCCTGTCTGCGGCCAGTGTGGTGACTGTAACCTCGACGGTGTGGTCAATGCGACTGACGCCCAGTTGGCGGCCGATGCCGCCGGCGGTCTGGTCACTCTCAACGGCCTGGAGCTCGGGCTGTGCGACATCAACGGCAACCAGTCAATGGATGTGCTGGATGCCCTGAAAATCGCCCAGGGTCAGACCGCGAACTGTTGGGCCAGGCCTTAGAAATCCTCGCTTGGCCCAAAGCGTCGGGCGGCCAGCCCTCACTCGGTCTGGCTGCCCGCTCCCAGCGCGCGGCGTAGCCAGGCCTGGGCCATACGCCACTCCCGCTTGACCGTAGCGACCGAGAGGCCGAGCTCGCGCGCAGTCTCGGCCAGGCTCAGGCCGACGAAGAAGCGCAGCTCGACGAGCCGCGCCTGGCGCGCGTCGACTCGCGCCAACTGAGTCAGAGCGCCGCGCAGATCGATCGAAACGATGGGCTCCGCGGCCTCGCTACGGCCCAGCTCGGGTGTTGTCTCGAGCGGGACCTCGTCACTCGGCTGGATCCGCTTGCCGGCCCCCCGGCGGCGGGCGCGGTCGATCAGGACCCGCTGCATGGCCTTCGATGCGATGGCAAGGAAATGCTCACGGCTGCGCCACACGATGCGCTTCTTGTCGTCCAGCCGCAAGTAGGCTTCCTGGATCAGCTCGGTGGTCTGCAAACTGGAGTCAAACCGCTCGCCGCGTAGTCGCCAGCGGGCGCGGGTCCGCATCTCTTGATAGATCAGCCGGAGTAATCGCTGCCGCGTTTCGCGCCGTCCGCGAGACCAATCGGCGAGCAGACGGGTGGCCTCTCCGGGATGCGATCTCATCGGTCCCCCGAATCGTCTTCGACCGAAGACGTCTTGGCTCTGGCGGCGAGCCACAGACTGAAGCCACCAATCAAGAGAGCCGCCGCCCGGCCAGCCGGTCCCAGGCCCGATCGGGTCCCACCGCGACGCCCACACCGACCGGGCAACGATGGCGACCGACCTGCCCGACCGAGGAAGCGCTGCAGATCCTCCGCCAGCCCACCGGCCGTGGGATACCTGGCGTCGGGATCGACGGCCAGACAGCGCTGCAGGATCGTCTGCAAGGCCGCTGGGAGCCTCGCCACCGCATCGAACGCTAGCGCGAGCTCCCTGCTCTCGCCGTCGGCCTTGGAGTCGCCGGTCACCGACGTCCGCAGGGGTACGCCGCAGAAGATTTCATAGAAGGTCAGTCCCAACGCGTAGATATCACTGCGCGGATCGGGCGACCGGATCGGGCCGGACCAGTGCTCCGGCGCCAGATAAGACAGCGTTCCGATCAGGTCGCCGGTCCGCGTGACGCGCGAACCGGCCGGATCACGGGCAATCCCGAAGTCCGCCAGGTAGGCGTGTAGCGCTCCATCGATGCGACGCTCGACCAAGATATTGGACGGTTTGACGTCTCGATGGACGATCCCGAGCTCGTGCGCTGCCTGCAAGCCCCAGGCGACCTGGCACATCAGCTCGACCTGCTCAGCCAACGGAATCGTCGGCGGCAGCCCCGATAGGGTGGGTCCGTTGACCAGTTGCATGGCGAGATACGGGATGCCGTTGACCGCCCCTGAGTCATACAGCTCGAC
>JBCCGX010000922.1:0-4384 GCA_039029035.1 Acidobacteriota bacterium
GGCCACCGGGGCGTTGGTGCCGAGGCCGATGCGGCCGCTGCTGTCGACGTAGAGCGAGTTGGTCGGCGTCGAAGCCTCGATGGTGAACGGGGTGCGGCCGCCGTCGATGTCGTCGATCGAGAACTTGTTGGCACCGCCGTTGGAGCTGTCGTTGAAGGTCAGCTGCCAATCGTTGGTCGGGAAGCTGGCCGAGTTACTGGTGTCCTGGGCCTTGATCCGCAGGTTGTTCTCTTTCAGCCGGATGGTGTCGAAGCCGAAGCTCTCACCGTTGGAGCAGTCCTGGCCGGCACAGATCGAGCCGACGACGATCAGGTCGTCAAGGATCTGCTGATCTTTGGTCAGGCCGCCCTCCACCAGGTCACTGTCAACGAAGGCGCCGCCCGAGATGGTGAAGACACCGCTCTGCACCCGCTCGCCCTTCGGCGTGTAGGCCGCGCGGTCGCCCTCAGCGGCCGGGGCGTTCATCGACAGGTTCCACTGGTAGGTGCCGTCGGGCAGGGCGAAGCCAGCCTTGTTGAAGATGCTGAAAGAGAGCGCGTCGCCGGCGGCGAATTTGCGCTCGAAGCTGAAGCCGTCCGGGCCACTGACGGCGAGCTGGCCGGAGGTGAGGTTCTTGGTTACGAAGCTGATCTGGTTGCTGCCGATGACGACATCGGCGAAATCGGCACCGAAGGCCGCGCCGGTGCTGCCGAGCAAAAAGAGGGTGAGAATCGAGATCGAAAGGACACGCTGTCTCGTCATAGGATGACCTCCGCACGGGGTTTGTGGCTCCCAGGCGCTGCGCACAAGGCCCGGGATGTGGGTTCCCGCCATTCGATACCGGCCTGACCGGCGTCATGAGCGAGTGGGTGGCGAACTCTATCTAGGCAAAGCTTTCCCAGCTGGGGGAACTAATTCCCTGTTCGAGAGACGGACCGAATCGGGCAGCGAGACGAGGAGCTCTGCGGATAGCAGGTACAGCATGGAACATTGACAGATTAGGATCGAGGGCTCCCCCTGTCAAGATCCAATGCAGTCGATGGGCGAATAGGGCAGTCAATTCGTCCCCCTGAATCTATCAGGTGCAACGGTCGCTGGCCCGGCTGGGTGTCGACGGATTGCCATTTACTAGTTAATGCGCAGGAATGTGCGGGAGTGCATCAAAAAAGTTCTGGCTTTCTTTGTGGCCTCCGAGAACCCCGTGGGTTGGCCAGCGGTGCGGGGCCCTCGTCGGGGCGCGTGGGGTGGGCCTCGGTCCTCTGCAGGAGTGTGATATCCTCTGCCGCCAGGTACCTGTCCCGGTGCCTATCCACATGAGACAAGCACGAGCCGGCATGGGTCGGCCGAGGAGGATTCAGGTGTGAGCACCTCAGGGGAGTTCTATCAGCCCGCTGCCGACGGACAGGAAATTGATTTCAAGGACGGCCAGCTCATCGTGCCGGATCGGCCGATCGTGCCCTTCATCGAAGGAGATGGCATTGGCCCGGACATTTGGCGCGCCACCCAGCGGGTGCTCGACGCCGGCGTCGAGAGCGCCTACGGTGGCTCGCGTTCCATCGCCTGGATGGAGATCCTCGCCGGTGAGAAGGCGCAGGAGCACACCAACGAATGGCTACCGTCGGAGACCTACGACGCTATTCGCCACTACCACGGCGCCATCAAGGGACCGCTGACCACCCCGGTGGGCGGTGGCTTCCGCAGCCTCAACGTCACCCTACGCCAAGTGCTCGACCTCTACGCTTGCGTGCGGCCGGTCAAGCATTACGCTGGCGTGCCCTCGCCGGTGTCGGCCCCCGAGAAGGTCGACATGGTGCTCTTCCGCGAGAACACGGAAGACGTCTACTCCGGCATCGAGTGGGAGTCCGGCTCGGCCGAGGCGGCGCAGCTCAGCGCCTATCTGAAGAACGAGCTCGGCAAAGAGGTGCGCGAAGGCAGTGGCATCGGGATCAAGCCGGTGTCGCCTTTCGGCTCCAAACGGCTGGTGCGCAAGGCGGTGCAATACGCCGTCGATCAGGGACGCTCGAGCGTCACCTTGGTGCACAAAGGCAACATCATGAAGTTCACCGAGGGCGCCTTCAAAGAGTGGGGCTACGAGCTGGCGCGCGACGAGTTCGGCGACCAGACGATCAGCGAGCAGGCGCTGTGGGACGACCACGGTGGCAAGGTGCCGGACGGCAAGATCGTGATCAAAGATCGCATCGCCGACGCCATGTTCCAGCAGGTCTTGCTGCGGCCGGCGGAGTACGAAGTGATCGCCACCACCAATCTCAACGGCGATTACCTGTCCGACGCCCTGGCGGCCCAGGTCGGCGGCCTGGGCATGGCGCCGGGCTCGAACGAAGCCGATGGCCTGGCGTTGTTCGAGGCCACCCACGGCACCGCGCCCAAATATGCTGGTCAGGACAAGGTCAATCCCGGCTCTCTGATCCTCTCCGGCGTCATGTTGCTGCGCTGGCTGCAATGGGGCGAGGCGGCCGACGCTGTCGAGCGTGCCCTCGGCGAGACCATCACCCAGAAGCGGGTGACCTACGATCTGGAGCGCCAAATGGACGGCGCCACCCTGCTCAAGACCTCCGAGTTCGGCGAAGCGATCGTCAGCAACCTCTGATCGTCAGAGGGTGTCGAAGCCGATTAGCCCGGGATTGAGATCCCGGGCTACGGCCTCGCACCCATCTGGGGCTCGGGTCCCAGCGGGACGGCAGAGCGGAGCCTGGGGTCTCAACCGAGGTGTGAGGCCTCGCCCCGGTCTGAGGCCTCACACCAGGTGAGCGGTGGGAAACAACCCTCACCACCTTTGCGTAGTGACGCAGGTAGCTTGTCCCCACCGCGGAAGGATCCTGCACAATGCGCAATACCCGTGACCTGGCGATCTGGCTGGCCGTTGGCCTGGCTGGCGCCCTGTTGTTGACCTTTTTTTATCCTCGGGTCTTCCCGTTGTTGCCCGAGGGATGGGAGATCTCGCGCGCCGAGGCCGAGATGATCGCCCTCGAGCGCCTACGAGACCTCGGCGATCCGGTGGAGAATCCCTACATCGTCGTCCGCTTGCGCAGCGACTCCCAGCTCGAGCGCCGTATGCAGCTGCTGGTCGGTCGCGAGGGCGGCCCGGACCTCGAAACACTGCGCGCTAGTGAGCCCGCCGACAGCTTTCTGGCCTGGGACGTGCGGGTGTTCGAGCCTGGCGCCGTGCCCTCGGAGTGGACCTACCTGGCGGTGATCTCACGCAGCGGCGAGGTGTTGACCCTGCGGCGGGAGAGCTGGGAGGAAGGCGACGCGGAAGATCGGCTCGATGCTGCCGATGCACGGTTGGAAGCGGCCGATTTTCTACGCCAGCAAGGGTTCGATCCGGCACAGTTCGAGGACGACCCCGAGATCCAGCGCGACGAAGTGGGCTCACAGACGGGTATGGTGCTGCGTTACCAGCGCAACGAGATGGTCTTCGGTCGCAGCTACCCCTACGGTGTCGAGGTCTACTTCGACCGTGGCCAGGCTTCGGGCTTCAGTTTCTGGTTCGACGATCCGCATATCGACGACCTACAGAGCACCTTTCGTGACATCCAGCTGGTCAACTTCGGGCGGGTGGCCTTCTTCTACTTCCTCCTACCTCTCGTCGCCGTGCCCTTCCTCAAGCGTTACCACGACGGCCAGTTGGGCGTGCGGCGCGGCTTGCAGTTCTTCACCGTGAGCCTCGGTGCCGCCTTCGTCTTCGTCGTCTTGAATAGTCACATCTTTTCCGCCGGCAGCAATCTCGGTTTTCTGTCGCGCCAGCAGACGACTTGGATGGTGGGCGGCTTCTCACTGATCTTTCAATTCCTCGGCCTGGCGGTCCTCGCACTCATGTCGTGGTCGGTCGGCGAGTCCCTGTGCCGGGAACGCTGGCCGCAAAAGTTGGCGGCGATCGACGCCTTGTTCCGCCTCAAGTGGAGCAACACCACGGTGGCGCTTTCGATGCTGCGCGGCTTGGCCGGTGGCACTTTGATGGCCGGCGTTCTCTTCGCCTTGTCGACCCTCGGCCAGGGCCTCGGGGCCTGGCCGCTCACCAGCCTGATCTACAACGGTAACGGGTTCGACAGTGCCCTGCCCGTGGTCTCGTTCCTGACCGGTGTGGTGTGCTACTACGTGCCGATCTATTTGTTCGTCTGCCTGCTGGTGCCCTGCTGGGCCACGGCACGCTTCGGCTCGACCCTCGGTCTGATCCTGGCGCTGGCGACGGCGGCGGTCATCGCTCCGGTCTTGATCGTCTTGCCCCTGGGCTGGGGCTGGATCCTGTGGGCGGTGGTCGCCGGCATCCCGGTGCTCCTGTTCCGTTTCGGCGATCTGCTCTCTGGCCTGATGGCCGGCCTCACCGCGGTGCTGCTGATCACCAAGGTGGTGCCGGCGCTGCACGTCGCCGACGCGACGATCCAGA
>JBCCGX010000923.1:0-4383 GCA_039029035.1 Acidobacteriota bacterium
AATGGGCCTGTTGCTGCTGATCTCGCCGCCGGGCTACGGCAAGACCACCCTGATGGAATACGTCGCCAACCGCCTCGGCCTGGTCTTCGTCAAGGTCAACGGCCCGGCCTTGGGCCATGCGGTGACCTCCATCGATCCGGCTGAAGCGCCCAACGCCACCGCCCGTCAGGAAGTAGAGAAGATCAGCTTCGCCCTGGAGATGGGCAACAACGTCCTGCTCTACCTGGACGACATCCAGCACACCCATCCCGAGCTGCTGCAGAAGTTCATCTCCATGTGTGATGCCCAGCGGCGCATGGAAGGCGTCTGGCGTGGCCAGACCCGCACTTACGATCTGCGCGGCAAGCGCTTCGCAGTGTGCATGGCGGGCAACCCCTACACCGAGGCGGGGGAGAAGTTTCGCATCCCCGACATGCTGTCCAATCGCGCCGATACCTACAACCTGGGCGACATCCTGGAAGGTCGCGACGAGCTCTTCGCCCTGAGCTACCTGGAGAATGCCGTCACCTCCAACCCGGTGCTGGCGCCCCTCACCACCCGCGATCCGGAAGACCTCTTCAAGCTGGTGCGCATGGCCGGCGGCGAGGGGGCGTCGCTGGATCAGTTGAGCCACGACTACTCGTCGGTGGAGCTGGAAGAGCTTCTCTCGGTGCTGCGCAAGATGCTGCGCGTACAGCAGGTGCTCTTGGCGATCAACCAGCAGTACATCTATTCCGCTTCACAAGACGACGCCTACCGCACCGAGCCACGCTTCCAACTGCAGGGCAGCTACCGCAACATGAACAAGCTGGCCGAGAAGATCGTGCCGGTGATGAACGATCAGGAGCTCGAAGCCCTGCTCGACGACCACTACTCCGGCGAGGCCCAGACCCTCACCACCGGCGCCGAGCACAACCTGCTCAAGCTGGCCGAGCTACGCGGCACCCTGAGCGACGAGGAAGCCGCACGCTGGGAAGAGATCAAGCGCGGCTTTGCCCGCGTCCAGGCGATGGGCGGTGCCGAGGACGATCCCGCCATCCGCCTCATCGGCCAGCTCAGCCAGGTGTCGGCTCGCCTGGAAGACATCGGCTCGACGATTCAAGGGGCGAGCGAGGCGGCGCGCCAGGCGTCAGAAGCGCAGCAGCAACAGGCCGAGCGCGCCCTCGCCGAGCAAGCCGAGGCGGCCCAAGCGGATGACGACGCGAACGAAGTCGCTTTGCAAACCACCCTTGATGCCTATCTCGGCAAGCTGCACGACAACCTGGGGCAGCTCGCCGATGTTGCGGCCTCAGCCCGCCCGGCGGGCGGCGATGGCCAAGAGACCGCCCGCCTGATCGGCGAGCGCCTCGATCCCTTGCTCGAGCGCCTCGCCACCCTGTGTGAGGTCGCCGCCAGACCGACGCCGGCACCCGCCGTCGCACCGACGCCGGCCCCGGCTGCCCAATCCGATTTGAGCCCCTACCTCGACAAGCTCAACGACACCCTGGCCGATCTGGCCAAGTCTCCCAAGGGCACCCAGGTCGTCCAGACCCTCGGCTCCGGCGTCCACGACGTCCTGGCCCAACTCGCCGGCGTCGTCGGGGACAACATGCTGCCCCTCATCCAAGGCCTCGGCCGGCGCCTGAAGAAGGGCGATGCCAAGTCCGACCGGGCGCTCAACCAACAGCTCGATCGGGCCTTGAAGAGCCTCGACATGATGAAGGACCTGGTTGGGTCGTTGAGGAAGATCGATATGTCGGAGCTGGCGGCTCGGGTGACTCCGGAGGGGTAGCCAGGCCTATCCGGCAGACGACTCGTCTATCCGCTCAGCTCACCACCAGAGCTCCATGCCCTTGGCTTTGCCCACCGTATCCTCGGTGATCTGTTGGTGTTCACTCTGGCGATAGCCGGAGGCCCCCGCTGCTTCTTGGCGAATCCGTTCCAGGGCGGCGCGGATCTCGTCCTGCTCTTCCTGGCTCAGGCCGCCACCCCCGCCGCCGCCTTCACCTTCCGGCGGGTTCTCTCCGCCCCCGCTTGGAGGCGGGGCCCCTGGAGGTGGTGAGCCTTCCGGCGGCGGCTCGCCGCCTTCGCCTCCACCGCCACCCCCTTCGCCTTCGCCCTCACCCTCACCGCCGCCTTCACCGGATCCACCGCCGCCCCCTCCTTCGCCTTCCGACGGCGGCGGCGGTGGCGGTGGTGGTGGCGGTGGCGGTGTGCAGGTCGCGGCCATGTCGGCGAGCTCGGCGAGCTTGGTGTCCATGGCCTCGGCATCCTCAGTCGCCTGGCGACCCAGATCGCTCCGCTCGCCCGCCAGCTCGATGGCGTGGCGGAAACGCTTCGACGCCTGGGTCCACAGCTGCTCGGCGCGTTCGAAGCGACACTCTTCGAGGTCGATCTCCTGCTCGCCCCAAAGGTAGAGGGCGTGGCCGTCGTTGTAGTGCGCCTCCACCAGGCGCGGCTCTTCCAGCATCGCCTCCTGGTAGTAGTCGTGGGCGACGGCGTACTCTTCCTGGGCGGCGGCGTTCTTGCCCAGGTTGTAGAGCGGAATATGCTGGCGCTCTTTGAAGCTCAGGGCTTTTTCGAAGCGGCTGGCGGCGCCGTCGTATTGGCCGGTCTCGAACAGGCCGACGCCGAGCTCGTTGTGGTAGTGCGCTCGCCAGACCCGTGGGTGACAGCCGAGGATGAGCAGGCAGGTGATTAGGAGCACGGCCTGGGCAGGATGGGTCGACCTCTTACGCGGCCGCTGTCCACCTCGCGGCCGCGGCCGGCGATGGATCCATAGCGTCTCGATGAGGAAGCAGATGAGGAAGCCAGCGAGGGGATAGGCTGAGAGATTCTCCTTGTCCTGGCCCGAGACCTCCACCACAGTGGGCGGGGTGGCGTGCAGGGCCGAAACCAGGTCGCTGACCCAGGCGCCGTCTTCGACAATCAGCGATTCGCCGCCGGTCTGGCGGGCGATCGCTGCGAGGTAGGTATCGACGCGGGTCGTGTGGTACCGCCGGGCCACCCGCTTCTCTTCCACCTTGTTGAGCACGTCCTCCGGCTCGTAGATCACCCGGTTCTCGCCCTCTTCGCTACCCACCGCCAAAGTGTGGACCGGGATCTGTAGCTCGGCCAGAACCTCGATGGCTTCGGCGTAGTCGTCGGTCTGGGGCAACTCGCCGTCGCTCACCAGGACGACCTGATAGCTCCCCTCCTGGTGTTGTGCCATGTGGATGACAGCGTCGAAGGCGGTGGAGAAGCGGGTGCCGGAGAGGGTGAGGTTGACGTGGTACGAGAGCGTCTCGAGCAGGGTGTTCAGGGCGGCGTGGTCGCGGCTCGGAGTGGAGTGGACGACGGTGACACCTGAGAAGGTGACGAGGCCGAAAGAGGCGTCGGGCATCGCGGCGATGAGCTCGGTGGCCAGCTGCCGCGCCTGGACGAAACGGTTGTCGGGCTTCTCGGTGGTCTCGGGATGGGGGTAGGTGTCGGTCGCCCCCATGCTCAGGGATGCGTCGAGCACCAACAGGACGGTGCGGGTCTCGATGCGCTTCTCCGCCGTACCGATGGTGTAGGGGCCAGCCGCGGCGAGGATCGCCAGGGCGCCGGTGAGGAAGAGAAAGGCGAAGTGCCAGGGGAAGTTGCCAGGGGTGTAGCGGGTGAGATCGCGCTGGAAGCGCGGGGCGGTGTGCTCACCGAGCCACATCAGGGCCGATCGCTGACGCAGGGCGAGAACGAGCAGCACGATCGCCCAGGGCGCCGCGGCTAGCAGCCAGGCGGTCTGATTGAAGCCGGTCAACGCAGGGGCCTCCGCAGAAAGAAGCCGTCGACCAGGAGCCAGGTGGCGAAGAGCAAGAAGAGCAGCGCCGCCAAGGACGGGGTATAGGAGTGTCTGACGTCGACTGCCTCGATCGTAAGCGGCGTGGTGTCGAGCCGGGCCAGATCTTCGAAGATGCCGGCCAGGACGTTGACATCGCGAGCGCGTAGATACGTTCCACCGGCTTCAGCAGCGATCTCTTTCAACTGGGTGTCGTCGAGAGAGGTCTCCAGAATGGTGTCGTTGACGGTGATGAAGGGCTCGCCGTCGACGTAGACCTCCACCGGTTCGTCGCCGCCGACCCCGACGACGAAGAGCTGGAAGTCGTTCTCGGCAGCGTAGCGTGCTGCCAGCATAGGATCGGCGCCCTGGTTGCTCTCACCGTCGGTGATCAACACGATCACCTGGTCGCGCTTCGGCAGGCGGGCTTGCAGCAGGCCGTCACCGGCGGCCAGCAGGGCGTCGCCGAGGGCAGTGCCGCCGGAGCCGGCGTGGTTGATGGTCTTGAAGGCGAGCCCTTCGATCAGGCTCTTCAAGGCGCCGTGGTCGGTGGTCAGCGGGGTCTGGGAGAACACGTGGCCGGCAAAGGCGTAGACCGCAATGCGGTCGGCGCCGCTGCGGCGGACGAA
>JBCCGX010000924.1:0-4381 GCA_039029035.1 Acidobacteriota bacterium
CCCACAGCAGGGTGATGTCGACCCAATTCCAGTTGATCGAGGCGTAGACGCCGCCGATCAGGGCGCCATCCGCATCGCGGGCGAACAGCGCCAGGGGACGGAAGCCTGGCCGGTCGACGAACGACGCTGAATGCTCTTGCAGGCCCTGCCGTAGCCGGTCGAGGTCCGTCGGCGCCGGCGATTCGTCAAGGGTCAACTGCAAAGCTTCACTTGCCATGGTCACCCATCGCTTTCCACCGGCTGAGCCTATCCCCTTCTCGTGGTCGCTCCAACGGCCGAAGGGTTCATGATCAATTCGAACGCCGAATTGCACAGTAGAGTCAGGGGCGAAGCGCATCACGCTCCGGCGCCTGAGCCTCCCAGGTGGATATGGCAGATTCTTCTCATCGCTGGCGGACGATCGACGAGCTCTTCGCCGAAGCGGTGGAGCTCTCAGGCTCCGCGCGCGGGCGTTTTCTCGATCGGGCGTGCGCCAATCGGCCGGCCCTGCGTGCCGAGGTCGAGCGCATGTTATGGGCCGACGAAGCGGCGGGCTCCTTCTTGCGCCGGCCCTGGCTACCCGGAGAGCCGGACCCGGCGGCCCATAGTGAGCACACCGACAGCGAGACGGACGATGCCGGCCTCGAGATCGGGGCCTATCGCCTGGTCGAGCGCATCGCCGCCGGCGGTATGGGGGCGGTCTATCGCGCCCAGCGCGCCGACGGTGCCTTCGAGCGCGATGTGGCGGTGAAGCTGGCGCGGCGGCGTATCGTACGGGCTGAAGACGTGCAGCGCTTCCGCACCGAGCGCCAGGTGCTGGCCCGCCTCGATCACCCCAACATAGCCCGCCTGCTCGACGGCGGCACAGCGGCCGACGGGCGACCCTACCTGGTGATGGAGCTGATCGACGGACCGCCGATCGACAGCTACTGCCGCGACCAGCACCTGTCTCTGGCGGCCCGGATCGAGCTCTTTCAGCAAGTGTGCTCGGCCATCGAGTACGCGCACCAGAACTTCCTCATCCATCGCGACATCAAGCCCGACAACATCCTGGTGGCCCGCGACGGGACCGTCAAGGTGCTCGACTTCGGCATCGCCCGATTGCTCGACCCGGAGTCGCTGCGGGTCGCCGCGCCGATGACCCGCACCGGCGTGCGCCCGATGACGCCGGGCTGGGCTAGTCCGGAACAGATCCGCGGCGAGCCGGCGACCAGCCACAGCGAGGTCTTCGTGCTCGGAGCCCTGCTCTACGCCATCCTCACTGGCCGCTCCCCCTTCACTTTCGACGGCGCGCTGCCGCACGAGATCGACTCGGCGATCTGTGCTGTCGACGGCCTGCCCTCCGCGACCACTCGTGGCAGCAAGCGCATCGAAGGCGAGGGCCGCAGGGCGCTACGCGGCGATCTGGGAACGATCCTCGGCAAAGCTCTGCGCGCCGACCCCGCCCAGCGCTACAGCTCGGTAGCGCGGCTGTCGGACGACCTCACCCGCTGGTCCGAGCACCGCCCGGTGCGGGCGCGCCCCGATCGCCTGGCGTATCGCACGCGACGTTTCATAAGGCGCCACCGGGCGTTGGCGGCGGCGGCTGGCTTGCTTGTCGTCTTCGCCGTGGTGATGACCTTGCAGGCCTTCACCACGGCACGCGAGCGCGACCGGGTACAGCTCGAGCGCGCCAAGGCCGAGCAGGTCTCGAGGTTCCTCATCGATCTCTTCGAGGTGGCCGACCCGGAGCACAACCTGGGCGCGACGCTGTCGGTCGAGGACGTGTTGGAGCGCGGCGCAGCACGGATCGGCGATGAGCTCGCGGGCCAACCCCTCATGCAAGCAACCCTGAGTCAGGCCATCGGAGAGATCTACCACCATCTCGGCTTGTTCGACCGCGCCGGCCAATTCCTCGAGCAGGCACTCGACCTGCGTCGCCAGGCGCTCGGCGACCGCCACCTCGAGGTGGCCGAGAGCTTGTCGAAGCTGGCGCAGCTGTGGAACGAAGGGCAAGACTTGACGGCGGCCGAGGCGATGCTGCGCGAGGCTCTCGACATTCGCCGGGCCGCCCTCGGAGAGGCGGCGCCGGAAGTTGCGGAAAGCCTCGAGCAGCTGAGCGATATCCTCAGCCGGCGCAACAAATTCGTCGAGGCCGAGTCGCTCGTGCGGCGCTCGCTGGCCATCCGCCGCCGCGTCTTCGGTGACGGAGCCCAACCCGTGGCCCGGAGCCTCGCGGCCCTCGGTCGGGTGCTCGGCAACACCAGGCACTACGTGGAGGCTGAAGCCACCCTGCGCCAGGCGATCGCCATCGGCCAACGGCACCTGGATTCGGACGCTGGCTTCCTGCGATCGACGCGCAGGAACCTGGCGCAGACGCTCCGCCGAGCCGGCAAGCTAAACCAAGCCGAACCGATCTACCGCGAGGTCTTGGCCAGCGAGCGCCGGGTCTTCGGGCCGAAGCATCCTCAGATCGGTTTCACCCTGACCGGTTTGGGCGCGGTACTGAAAGAAAAGGGCGACTACTCGGCTGCCCAATCGATCTTCCGGGAAGCCTTGGACCTGCGCCGCAGTCTTCTGCCGCCCGATCATCCGGCCGTCATGGTGACTTTGACCAATCTGGCGGACCTGGCGGAGGCGCGCGAAGACTTCGACCACGCCGAGCGCCTCTACCGTGAGACCCTGGCCGGGTTGCGCCAACACCTCGGTGCGGAGTCCGCGGTGCTCGTTTTTCCCTTGACCGGCCTCGGCCGGGTGCTGATCGAACGGGGCGAGCCGCGCGAAGCCGAGACTCATCTTCGCCGGGCACTCGCCCTGCGTCGTTTGTCTCTGCCAGCGGACAACGCCCTGGTCGCTCAGTCGGAGGTTCTTCTGGCAAGGAGCCTGGTGGCCGGGGCGCGGTCAGCCGCAGGGGCACCGCAGGATGCCGAGCGCTACCGTGAGGCGGAGCAGCTTCTACTGGCCGGCCAGCGCAAGCTGGCAGCTGGCGACGGCGGGCCCGGCGCCGCGGCGGATCGACGCGCCGCCCTGTCGACGCTCGCCGACCTCTATTCAGTGCAGGACAGACCCGAAGAAGCTGCCACCTTCCGCCGTCTGCTGGCGCAGACGAGCGACCCGCCGGCGGGGGCCGAGCGGTGAGCGCGGCGACCGAGCCTGCGGTGACGGACCTGCTGGCGCGCTGGGCCGAGGGCGATCGCAGCGCTGCCGACGACGTTTTGCCGTTGGTGTACGACGAGTTGCGCAGTATCGCCGAGCGCTATCTCCGCCGCGAGCGGCGCGGCCACACCCTGCAGGCAACGGCGATCGTGCACGAGGCCTATGTGCAGTTGATCGAGCAGAACGGCTTGCGGTTCGAGAACCGGGCCCACTTCATCGGCTTCGCCGCCCGTGTGCTGCGGCGGGTCTTGGTGCTCTACGCCCGCGAGCGCAACGCCGGCAAGCGCGGCGGCCGGTTGCACCGCGTCACCCTGGTCGAGTCCGCGCCCTTGGCCCGCGACGCGCCCCCCGACCTGGTGGCCCTCGACGACGCCCTCACCAGCCTGGCATCGTTCGACCGACGCAAGGCGCGGATCGTCGAGCTGCGCTTCTTCGGCGGCCTGAGCGGCCACGAGATCGCCGACCTGCTGGGCATCGGTACCGCGACGGTGTCGCGCGAATGGCGTAGCGCCAGAGCCTGGCTTTTCGCCGAGCTCAGCCCGGACGGCCCACCGGGCTGAGCTTCTACCGGGCTACCAGGCGTTGCCGCCGCCGTCGATCACTGTCGCGTCTTCAGCCACGTGGAGCCCGCCGGGGATCGAGGACCCCGCCACATGCAAGTGCCCGCCGGCAGCGACCTCGATGCCGCCGGTGCCGGATTCAATGACGCTGTTGCGGACCTTCGCCCGCCCGCCGTCGGCGATCCGCAGCCCCCAACCGCCGGCTCGCACGTGGCTGTCCGACAGCGTCAGCACACAACCCGCGCCGACCTCGAGACCCGCGACCCCGGCGTCGATCCAACGATGCAGCACCAGAGGCCGCTGGCGGTCGCCGCAGTGCAGCGTGGCGGCCGGAGCGAGTCTCGCCACCACCGGATCAGGCAGTGCCTCGACCGCGTTGCCGCCGAGATCGATCGCCTGGCCTCCTGCAGCCGGGGAGATCGCCCCCCGGACCGTGCTGTAACGATAGCGCACCTCGGCATTGCCGGTGGATTGGATCGCTCGCTCCGCGCCCTGGAGGAAGCTCCCTTCGATCACGACCTGGCCGTTGCCGGTCGCCTTCACCGCGATGCCGCCGGCCGTGACATGGACCCCGCTCAGGCGAACCCGGCAATTACCGTGCGCCTCCACCGCGTTGCCCGCGGCGTAGATATGACGCTCGACGACTTCGATGCTCTCATTGCCACTGCACCGGATGGTCGACGCCGCCGGCAGGTGCGACACCGGCA
>JBCCGX010000925.1:0-4379 GCA_039029035.1 Acidobacteriota bacterium
CATGGCCTGGGCGGCCAACAACACCCCCCGGATGGCGCCCGCGATGCAGTCGAGGAAGAGGTCGGTCTACAGATCGAGACCCTGATCCGGCTCAGCGAGAGCCACCGGCAGTCGCACCCGACCCTCGCTCTGTCCTACGCCGAGCGCGCTCTAGAGATGGCGGTGGCCGAGGACGACCGCGAGAGCAGGGCCGTGCTGTCGATGCAGCTCGGCCATCTGCTGAGCGATCGCGGTAACCAGAGCGCAGCGCTCCCCCACTACCTCCAGGCCTTGGAGCTGCACCGCGAGCTCGGCGACACCGAAGCCACCACCGAGGCGCTCAACGCGGTCGGCGTCGCCTACTACTTCATGGGGTTCTTCCACCTCGCCCTGGAACATCACCTGGAAGCCCTGGAGCGCCGGGAATCCTTGCCGGATAGCGACAAGACGGCGAAGTCGTTGAACAACATCGGCCTGGTCTACTTCGGCAATGGCGACTACGCCGACGCCGTGACCTTCTTCCGACGCTCATTGGACTTGAAGCGCGAGAGCAGCGAGATCGAAAGCGTCACCAAGACCCTGTCCAACCTGGGCTACGCCCATTACCACCTGGGTGAGTACGATCAGGCGCTGCGCTACCAGAACGAGGCCCTGGAGCTTTCGGAATCGATCGGCTACGACAAGGGCATCGCCTATGCACTCGCCATCATCGGTGACGTCGAAAGGGCCCGCCAACGGCAGCAACCGGCCCTCGACGCCTACACCCGCTCGCTGGCGCTCTACCGAGATAGCGGTGACCAGCACGGGGTCGTGATGGTGCTGAAAAACCTCGGCGCGGTGCACAACGACCGGGGCGACGGCGAAGCCGCGGTGGCCTCGTTGAACGAGGCCACCGAGCTGGGACGCGAGATCGGCGCCAAGCCACACGTCCGCGACGCCTATCGGCTGCTGTCGCAGATCCGCAGCGGCCAGGGCGACCACGCCGAAGCCCTCGCCGTCTTCAAGCAGTTCGAGTCCTACAAGGACGAGATCCTCAACGAGCTGAGCCAGCGTCAGCTGGCCGAGATGCGGGCGCGCTACGACTCGCAGCAACGGGTGCAAGAAATCGAGCTGCTACGGCACACCAACTCTCTCAAGGCGCTAGAGATCGAGCGCTACGAACAGTCGCGGCGGGCGCTTCTGATCGGCCTCGGGCTCGCCGCGCTGGTCGCCTCGCTGTTGTGGATCCTCTATCGTCAGAACCGCCAGGCCAATCTGCTCCTCGCGGCGAAGAATCACGAAGCCGAGACAGCCCGGGCCGAAGCCTTGGCGGCAAGCCGCGCCAAGAGCCGCTTCCTCGCCAACATGAGCCATGAGCTGCGCACGCCGATGACCGCCATCATTGGCTACAGCGACATGCTGATCGAAGATGCGGAGGACGACGGTGACGAAGACGTCTTGTCGGACTTGCAGAAGATCCGCGATTCCGGCCGCCACCTCATGGCACTGATCAACGACGTCCTCGATCTATCGAAGATCGAAGCCGGCAAGATGACACTCACCCCCTCGACCTTCGACATCGCAGGCCTGGTCGATAGCGTGACGCCGACCATTCGGCCGTTGGCGGATCGAAATCGGAATCACTTCGAAGTCGTGCCCCATGGTGATCTTGGCGAAATGGTGGCCGACGAAACCAAGCTGCGGCAAGCTTTGCTCAACCTGCTGTCCAACGCCTGCAAGTTCTGCGAAGACGGCCGCGTGACGCTGGCTGTCGAGCGCCGTGAGGATCCGTCGGGTGAGCGCATTCGGTTCACCGTCACCGACACCGGCATCGGCATGACCACCGAGCAGCTCGATCGAGTGTTCAAGGAGTTCGAACAGGCTGACACCCTGACCCAACTGAACTACGGTGGCACCGGCCTGGGCCTCTCGATCAGCCGCCGGTTCATCCGCCTGATGGGCGGTGAGATCACCACCACCAGTCGCCCCGGCGAAGGCTCGACCTTCGTTATCGACCTGCCGGCGGGGTAGGCCGGCAAGCCGAAAAAGGCGCGGCCAAGCTGTTGCCGACTACCCCTGAATTACTGGCAGCGGACTCTTGCCGTCTTTCGAGTACGACAGGGTGTCCATCGGGCACACTGTGACGCAAACACCGCAGCCGATACAGGAGGAGGTAGCGTTGTCCAGAGGCTCCTGCTTCAAGGCATACTGCATGACGTCGATGCCCACCTGGCAGTTGCGCGAGCATTCGTTGCAGGCCATGCATTTGTCGTTGGCGACGATGTGGAAGCGCGAGATGCCCAACTTGGTGTAGAGGGCTGAGGTGTACTGCATCATCTTGGCCAGCGGACACCAATAACGACACCACACCTTGCCGCCCATGAAGGGATAGACGGTGACCGGTAGGATGCCGACCAGCCAGACGTCAACCAGCAGCCGGTAGCCGTAGATGCCCCAGTCGGCGGTCTTGTAGAGACCGTAGGTGTCCTTGACCAGCATCACCACGGTAAGGGCCGCAGCAAACAGCAGGACCGCCGTGCCCATGCCCTCGAGCTTGATCGAGGTCTTGCCCTTGGGAGCCAGGTGACGCCATTGGTCGCCGAACGTCTCGGCCAGGCCGCCGCAGCCACAGATCCAGGAGCAGTAGCGCTTGCCGTTGAACAGCACGAAGAGGGGAATGACACCGAAAGTCAGCACGACGCCCCAGATGATCCAGATCGTGTGCGGATCGTAGAGCCAGGTGTAGAAGAACAGCGGCCAGGCATAGACGATGCCATAGGCCCGCCAGGCCTGGTCGGCGAACTGTGGATCATTGGCCAACTGCTCCCCCACCCACTGGTACTTCACCGCCCATTGGAAGAGGAACTCGGGCAGCAGGAAGAAAAAGATCCATTGGAAGGCCAGGAGGCTGGTGAAGCGCCAGATCTGGAAACGATCTTTGCGATCCAGACCCCAGCGCTTGAGAGCCCGCAGGCCGAAGATCGTCATCAGAGCGGTGTAGAGCACCGTGTACCAGAAAGCCCAAGGCCGCTCGAAGAAGGATAGGCTGTCGTAGCCCCAACCTTTGTAGGGCCAGAACTCTTCTCCACCACCGACCTTGATGCCATAGATCGAGTACCAGGCAAAAAATGACAACCCCAGCCAGCTCCAGCGATCGCCGCGCAGGCCCTGGGCGATGAGCCCGACCGTCCCGAGGAGAGCGATGAGCCCACCGAGCAGCGCACCGCCGGCTCCGACCTCCCGGTCAAAGGGCGCGGCGCCCCCCTGGGAAGCGCCGAAGAACCACAAGCCGAGGAAGGTCGCCGCAGTCAAGATCGTCGACCACAGGGGTGTGCCCTCCCATTCGTTCTCCAACTTGATGCCCAGACTGCGCAGGAAGCGCACCGGCAGCTCGGCGCCGATCAGCACGAAGGCGTGATCCATCGCCACCTCGCGCTCTTCCTGGTGCCCGCCCTGATCGACCTTGACCAAAGCGCGCCCAGGCTCGAAGCGGCTGACGTTGGCATGCAAGAGCGGCTCGATGCGTTTCTCGGCGATCGCCCGATCGAGCTGCTCGCGGTTGTCCTTGAACAGGCGCGAGAACTCGCCGCCGCGGTAGCACAGCACCACTTTGTTGCGCTCGCTCAGGGTGAGGGCCGCCTCGACCGCGCTGTTGCCGCCGCCGACCACCAGGATGTCCTCGTCGTGGTACTTCCGCGGCGAGTAGAGGGCGTGGTAGACCTCCTCCATCGTTTCGCCTGGCACGCCGAGCTTGCGCGGATTACCACGCTGACCGGTCGCGAGGACCACGCGCCGAGTCTTGTAGGCCCCTTTGCTCGTCGTCGCCAGGAAGGTGCCGCCGGACTGTTTCTCGAGCTTCTGCAGCGGCTCCTCGACCCGGACGTCGATATCGTTCTCACGAATGATCTGGTTCCAGCGCTCGACGAGATCTTCTTTGCGCGCCCCATCGAGCCACAATTTGCCCTTCGGCGGTGTCGAATCGGGCTCGGCGTAGATCCACTTCCCTTCGGGAAAGTTCTCGATCGTATTGGCGATCTTTTCTTTCTCGAGCAGGACGTAACGCAGCCCTTTTTCTTGCGCCCGCAGGGCCGCGTTGAGGCCGGCAGCGCCGGCGCCAACGATCAAGACGTCGAGGTCGTCGCCTTCCGGGCGCTGGTCCATACCCGGTAGGGTCGCGATGTAGTCGATGATCTCGACACCCTGGGCCATTGCCAGCTTGATCACCGGCGCACCGGCCAGGTCGCCGATGATGTGCAAACCTTTGACGTTCGACTCGTTACCTTTGCCGATCACAGGCCGGCGATGGTCGGCGGTGCTGCCGCTGGCGAGGACCGTCTCGAGCTTCTCTCTGATATTCAGCAACCGTGTCTCTCCCTTGGATCGATCGAGAGAATTCGTATGTCGGGGTTCGGATGAGGAGG
>JBCCGX010000926.1:0-4378 GCA_039029035.1 Acidobacteriota bacterium
CCCTTCGCCCATTACCTCCAGGGTGACTCCTTGCACGACGTCGGAGAGGGACCGCCCGTCGTGCAGCAGGGCCTCGTTGGCCCAGCTCAGCATGTTGATGAAGCCCGGCGCGACGACCAAGCCCGCGGCGTCGATCTCGAGACGACCGCGGTGCGATTCCAGATCGCCGATGGCGGTGATGCGGTCGCCGTCGAGGGCGACGTCGGCGGTCGTCCGGGGCGAGCCCGAACCGTCGATCACCGTACCGCCACGGATGAGGACATCGTGCTCCACCGGACGGCAGCCCGAGAGAAGCACGAGGAAGACAGCGACCGCACCGAAGACGATCTTGTTCATCGCTTGGCCATGTAGACTCAGCCCGTCACGTCAGTAGGTTCAGGCAAGAGTATCTCATGCGACGACTGAGCATCGATTGCACAACGGCCGTTGCCCGTTTCCTAGCGCCTTTGGTAGCTCTCGGCTTTGGTCTCGGTGCCGTCTCGAGCCTGAGCGCCGAGCCGCTGCCGCGTACGGCGCGCCAGTGGGTCGAGACCACCCTGGAGTCGATGGGCCTGGAGGAGAAGGCGGCGCAGATGGTCATGATTCGCACCCATGGCCGCTACCAGCATCCGCGCTCCGCCAGCGCCCAGCGCTTGCTGCACACTGTGCGCGAGCAGGGCGTCGGCGGGGTGATCGTTTTCGATTCGGATCTCGAGTCGATCCCCAGCCTGCTCGATCGATTGCAGAACGCGGCGGAGATTCCGCTGTTGGTCGCTTCCGACCTCGAGCGCGGCCTGGCGTTTAGGGTGCGTCGCGGCACGGTGCCGTTGCCTTTCGCCATGGCGGTGGGGGCGACCCGCTCGCCGGAAGCGGCACGATTCTTCGGTGAGGTCACAGCGCGCGAGGCCCGTGCCCTGGGGATCCACTGGGGGTTCGCGCCGGTGGCCGACGTCAACAACAACCCGGCCAACCCGATCATCAACATCCGTTCCTTCGGCGAGCAGCCGGAGCTAGTGGCACAGATGACGCGGGCCTTCGTCGAGGGTGCCCGCAGCGGCGGCCTGTTGACCACCGTCAAGCACTTCCCCGGGCATGGCGATACGGCGATCGATTCGCACGTCGCGTTGCCGACGGTGGAGGCCGATCAGGCCCGGCTGGAGGCCGTCGAGCTGGTGCCTTTTCGTGCCGCGGTGGAGGCCGGGGTCGATGCGGTGATGCTGGGCCACATCGCGGTGCCGGCGCTCGATCCCTCGGGGGCGCCGGCGACCCTGTCGCCAGCCCTGTCGGGCGGTCTGCTGCGCGACACCCTGGGCTTCGACGGCTTGATCGTCACCGACGCAATGGAGATGGCCGGCGTGCGGCCCGCCTGGGCCGGCGGCGCCGCGATCCGCGCGGTGCAGGCCGGTGCTGATGTCATCCTCCTGCCGCCGGATACCACCGTCGCCATCGAGTCCTTGGTGCGCGCAGTGGACGAAGGGCAGATCACCGAGGCCCGCTTGGACCTGTCGGTCCAGCGCATCCTGGAGGCCAAAGCGCGATTCGGTCTGCACCGTGAGAGGACCATCGACCGCGCCGCGATCGAGCGGGAGGTTGCGCGACCGGAAGATGTCGCCGGGGCGGCGGAGATCGCGCGCGACTCGATCACCGTGGTGCGCAACGAAGGCGGCGTCCTGCCCCTTCGGGCCGAGCAGCCCCTGCGTCTGCTGCACCTGGTGATCTCGGGCCGACTCAGCCGCCATGGCTTGCCGCAAGACGAGCTCGAGGCCCGCCGGGTCGCCGCCGACACCTTCTACCTGGGACCGGAGGTGTCGGCCGAAACGACACGCGAGATCCTTACCGCGGCGGAGAGCGCGACCCACGTCCTCATAACGGCCTATGTGCGGGTGTCGGCCGGTGCCGGCGCCGCGCCGCTGTCGCCGTCCCATGCGCGTCTTCTGCACCAGCTGCGCCAGGCCAGCGACCGTCCGATGATCGCCGTCTCATTCGGTAGCCCCTATCTCCTGGCCAGCCTGCCGGCGGTCGAGGCCTACGTTTGTGCCTACGGCGCGGTGTCCTCCAGCCAGCGGGCGGCGATGGCGGCCCTCTTCGGTGAGGCAGCGGTCAGTGGCCGCCTGCCCGTCACCCTGCCCGGGGACTACCCTTATGGCCATGGACTCGACATCCCGAGGCGCGAGATGACCTTGCGTCGAGCACGCCCGGAAGAGGTCGGCTTCCGCGTCGACGGTATGGCTGAGGTCGATCAGGTGATCGATCGCTTCCTGGCTGAGAAGGCTTTTCCCGGCGGTGTCCTGGCGGTCGGCCGCCGCGGTGCTCTCGTACATCTACGACCTTTCGGCAAGCTGTCCTACGACGCCGAGGCCGCCGCGGTGAGCGCCGACACGATCTACGATCTCGCCAGCCTGACCAAGGTCCTCGCCACCACCACCATGACGATGGTCCTGGTCGACGAAGAGCGCCTCGAGCTCGAAAGCCCGGTGGTCGACTTTCTGCCCCGGTTCGTCGGTGCCGGCAAGGATGAGGTCACCGTCCGCCAGTTGCTCACCCACTCCTCGGGCATCGATTGGTGGGCACCGCTGTACAAGGAGCTCGCAGGCCCTCGGGCCTACGTCGAGCACATCCAGGCGATGGACCTGGTGCACGAGCCCGACAGCCGCTTCCTCTATTCGGATCTCGGCATGATCCTTCTCGGTGAGATCCTCGAGCGCGTTGCCGGCCAAACCCTCGACGACTTCGTGCGCCAACGGGTCTTCGAGCCCTTGGGGATGCGCGACACGGGCTTCCGGCCCGCTGCCGAGAGCCACCACCGCATCGCGCCGACCGAGCGGGATACCTGGCGCGGGCGTGTCCTGCGCGGCGAGGTGCACGATGAGAACAGCCACGCCTTGGGGGGTGTGGCGCCCCATGCCGGTCTGTTCGGCACCGCAACGGACCTGGCTCGGTTCGCCCAGATGGTGCTCAACGGCGGCGTGCTCGAGCATCATCGGATCGCGTCGCGCGAGACCCTCGAGCGCTTCACCCGGCGCTTCGATCACCCCGATTTCGGGCGTGCCCTGGGATGGGACATCAAATCCCCCGAGCATTCCTCGGCCGGTTCATTGTTCGCGCCCACCTCCTTTGGTCACACGGGTTTCACCGGCACCTCGATCTGGATCGACCCGGAGCGCGAGCTCTACGTCATCCTGCTCACCAACCGCGTCCATCCCAGTCGCGAGAACAATCTCATTCGCAAGGTCCGGCCGGCGGTGGCCGACGCGGTGGTCCGAGCTCTGGAGGAGCAGTGATTCGAGGCAGTGAATCGATGACGTGGTCGGCACGCAGCCCGCCCGGAGCGACTCGGTCCGCGGAGTCCGCCGCGACCGGTGCCTTGGCCTGGGTGGTGCTCGGCCTCGGGTTGGCCCTGCTGGGCTGTGGTCACGCGAGCGAGCCGGGTGCGATTCAGATCGGCATCCTGGTCAACCTGACCGCGGCGGAAGGCCAGAGCACGATCAAGGCGGCCGAGCTGGCGGTCGATGCCGCCAACGCCGCCGGCGGGCTCGAAGTCGACGGGCGACGGCATCGAGTCGAGCTCCTCTACGAGGACACCCGAGCGCTGCCGGGCGAAGCGATCGATGGCGCTCGGCGGCTCGTGCAGCGCGGTGTGACCACGATGCTGGGGCCCTCCCGCAGCCGCGATGCCATCGCCGCCGCCGGCGTGGTCGAGAACGCCCGGATTCCGATGATCAGCGCCGCCTCGACCCATCCCGAAACCACCGCCGGCCGGCGTTATGTGTTTCGCACGACCTTTCTCGATGTCGCCGAAGGCGAGGCCTTGGGGCGTTTTGCGGTCGACGCCTTGGATGGCCGCTCCGCCGCGGTGCTCTATGACGTGGCCAGCGCCTACAATCGCAGCCTGGCGACGGTCTTCCGGCGCGCCTTCGAGGCCGCCGGCGGCAGCCTGGTGGCCTTCGAGGCCTACACCACGGGGGATCTGGATTTCAGCCAGCAGCTCGAGCGCATCCACGCCACCCGGCCCGAGATTCTTTTCTTGCCCAACTACTACGAAGAGATCCCGCGCCAAGCCCAGCAAGCGCGGGATCGGGGTATCGACGCCACCCTGATCGGGGGAGACAGCTGGGCGCTTCTCTCGGACGAAGGCTTGGCGCAGGTCGAAGGGGCCTTCTTTGGCCAGCACTGGCATCTCGACCAGTCCGAGAGCAATCCGGTAGGCCAGCGCTTCGTCGACACCTTCAGGCAGGCCCATGGCCACGACCCCTCGAGCCAGGCGGCCCTGGTCTACGACTCGGTGTGCTTGTTGCTCGAGGCGGTGCGCCGCGGCGGACAGGATCCGGATACCGTCCGCAACGAGCTCGCCCTGATCGAGGACTACCATGGAGTCACCGGGCCGATCACGTTCTTTCGC
>JBCCGX010000927.1:0-4363 GCA_039029035.1 Acidobacteriota bacterium
GAGATTGCCGAGCGCCTCTGAATTCTGTGGGCTCAGCTCGTAGGCGCGGCGGAAGGCATCGGCGGCGCCGCTCTGGTCGCCCGCTCGGCGTCGCGCGGCGCCGAGATTCGACCAGCCTTGGGTGCTCGATGGATCGATCGCGACCGCCTGTTCGAGAACGTCGATGGCTTCTTGATCGAGGCCTCGCTTCTGGTAGAGATAGCCCAGGTTGATCATCGTCAGGGCGCGGAGTCCATCGTTGGCCGCGTCGCCCAGGGCCAGGAGTTTCTGGAATCCGGCTTCGGCTTCCTCTTCCCGCCGCTGGTTGAGATGGGTCAGGGCGAGATTGTAGAGCGCTTGGACGTGGTCGGGGCGATAGCTCAGGGCCGTCTCGAAGTGTCTCCCGGCGGCGGCTTGGTCGCCCTGGCGCATTTGCTCGTTGCCCAGGCGCACGGCTTGGTCGGCGAGCTGCTGGCGCTCGGCGATCGCCGCCTTCTGCCCTTCGTAGAACACCTCCCGCATGACATCGTCGTAGGACTCGGACTCGAAGCGATAGTCCGGATTTTCGATCAAGGCGTCGCGGACCGTTTCGATCGCCTCGGCTTTCCGTCCCTGCTGCAGCTCGAGGTACGCGACAATTACCAGGTTACGGGTCCTTTCGTTGGACTGGCTGTGGCGCTGGGCGAGTTGCCGATAGAGTGCCGCAGCGACCGCCAGATCGTCCTCGACAAAGGCGTCTTCGGCGAGTCGTTCGAGCCTGGTCAGCTCTCCGGTGTCGCTGCTTTGCGGAGGCTCCGTCTGGGCAGCCTCTGTCTGGGCGACAGCCGGAGCCGCGGCGATGGCGATCAGGAGGCTTAGGGTGAAGATGACGAGTCTCATCAGTCGATAGGTCTCATCAGTCGATAGGTCTCTTTAGTCAATAGGTCTCTTTAGTCAATAGAGCCCAGGTCCTTGGCGCGTCGAGTCACGGTCCGCGCTGAGAGATCGAAGAAGATGAGAGCCTCTCGACCGGCCTCCAGTGTGACGGACTCCGCTAGCCCTTCCTCTTCGCCGGCGCGTGGTCGAACCTCGATTTGGTAGTCGCCCGGCACTCGCAGCAGTCTTGTCAGGGGAGTTGCTCCGATCGACTCACCGTCGAGGAAGACTTCGCCTTGCGGCTTGCCGGGTAAGGGGCGCACAGTCAGGGCTCCGGGATGGGGAATCGGAATGTCGAGAGTCTGAGTATTGCCCGGGGTGATCTTCACCGTGACAGTTTTTTGGCCGGGATCGTAACCCTCGTGGTCGACGGTGAAGACAGCCGGATAGGTCCCCGGAGGTAAGGGAATAGTGCGCCTGACGTGCAGACCGTAGGTCTTCTTGGCAATCGTCAGTCGCACGCCGTCGGTCCAGCCCGCGGCGGGAACTTGCAGTGTACCCTGTGCGGGTGCGGTAGGTGGGGGCGCCGGCGCGGCGTCTTCTTCGGGCGCTACCGGGTCGCTGACCGGGCTCTCGGTTTGTGCTACCGCATCGGCCTCGGGCTCCGGATCGGGTTGCGATTCGCCGCCACCCGCCTCGGGTCGCTCGGTGCCGGTGGACGATGCGGCCGGCGATCCTGGGTCGGCAGCCGTCGCGGTGCGCTGCTGGCCTAGCCACCAGCCGCCGGCCGCGGCCATGGCGCCTCCGATGAGCACCAGAAGGCCCAGACCGAGGGCGGTGGAGAAGGGCGATTTGCGGGTTGCCTGTGCGGCGAACGACGGTTGAGTCGAGAGCTGCGTGTTGTCGTCCGTGGTTGCGGTGTAGGTCACAGCGTCGAGACCGGCAGGACTCACGGCCGTGGCCTGCGCCGGTGCCTCGACCGACAAGGCTGGGGCTAAGGCAGACTGGGGGAGAGCAGCCGTCGAGACTTGATCCGTGGGTTGTAGGCGACGGGTCGCTTCGTTGCCCGGCGCCGGTGCGGGGTCGGCGGCTCCTGGCTGCATCGCGATCGTGGCCGTCTCCCGGCCCATCCCTTCAGCGGCTGTGGTTGGGCTCGTTGCCGCAGCGATCACCGAAGCGCCGTCGGCTAAGGAGACCTCGGCCGTGGGGGTACGGCCGAGCTTCTGCAGCCCCTCGAGCTCGCGGGCCACGGCGTTGCCGTCGGCGAATCGCCGATCGGGGCTCTTTTGCAGGCAACGATCGACCAGGGCGACCAGCTCGGGCGGCACCGCGGGCCAAAAGTCGACGATCGGTCGCGGCGCGTTGTGTAATAGCTGGTACAGCACGGCGGAGATCTGATCACCCTGGAACGGGCGCTCGTAGGTCAGCAGCTCGTAGGCCAGGGAGCCGAAGGAGAACACGTCGGTGCGCAGGTCGACAGGCTCGCCGCGGATCTGCTCGGGAGCGAGGTAGGCGGCGGTGCCCAGTGTCATGCCGGTCTGGGTCAGGCCACTTTCCTGCAGCGCCAGCTTGGCGATGCCGAAGTCCATGATCTTGGCGGCGCCCTCTTCCAGGATGCGGATATTCGCCGGCTTGATATCGCGGTGGATCACGCCCTTGCTGTGGGCGTGGCCCAGGCCGCGGGCGATCTGCAACAAGTAGTAGAGCTTCTCCGGGTAGGGCAGAAAGTCCCGCCGCTTGATTTTGACGTCGAGGTCTTCCCCCGACAGGTACTCCTGAATCAGGAAGGGGAGGCCGTCATGGATCCCGAAGTCATAGACCGTAGTGATGTTGCGGTGCTGCAGCTTGCCGGCGATCTCCGCCTCCTGAAAGAACCGCTCACGGATCTCTGCGTCGTCCGAACGGCACGTTTTGACCGCCACATGACGCTTGATAAATGGATCGTAACCCTTGAAGACCTCCCCGAAGCCGCCGGCGCCGATCTTCGTTTCGATCTTGTATTTGCCGATGTTTTCCATGCCCACCGAAGACCCTTCCAAGCTCGGGCCCATGTTACCACTCGGGGACTGTCCGGTCCGACGGCCGCAAAGGCGTTTAGGAGCTCGGCCGCACCTGAGCAATGCGCCGTTCGAGCTCGGTGGCCTGGTCGAAGCGACCGTAGAGGCGAATGGCAAACTGTAAGGCGCGTTCGGCCATTTCCGCATCACCTTCCTCCAGCAGGCGCTCGATGCTGTCGATGGCTTCCAGCTTTTTGCGTCCCTGAGCGGCGGCTTGTTCCGCCTCGGCGGCTCGGCGGGCATCCTGGTGCAGTGCCGCGACAATGTGGCGGCCTGCGAGGTCGTCGGGATCGAGCTCATTGATGCGCTCGACGATCCGTTTCGCCGCATCGATCGTGAGGCTCTTTTGCTGGCGTAGCAGGGCCATCTGCTCGACCAGTAGCCGGGCCTGCTTCATACCGATCTCACGCAGTTCGGCGACCTGTTGGCCCAAGGCGTCTCGCAGGCGCTGCCGCAGGGCTTTGGCCTCATCGAACTCACCGAGGAACTCGATTGCGAATTGCAACGCCTCGGTGGCGCTCACCAGATCGTCCGAATCGATCGTTGCGTTGATGCTCGACACCGCTTCGCCGATCTTACGCTGGCGCCGCGCCGCCGGCTCTTCCCAGGTTCCGGAATGAGTAGAGAGGGGATCCGACGTCTGCACGGTGTGGGTCGCGATGGTGGCGGTCCCTTCGGCCAGCATCTCCTGGCCGCGGGCGAGGAGCTGCCTGGCTGCGGCATTGCCCGGATCCATTTCGAGCACTTCGTCGAGCAGGATCTCGGCCCGTTGGTATTTCTGCCGCCCCTGTAGCTCACGCGCGTGCTCGAGCAGGCCGGAGAGCCGCAGATCGGCGGGCACCACCGTAGTGGTGGTCTCGCGTGTCGCCGGTGGATAGGCGCAGTGCTCGTTGCGCACTTGCTCCAGGTCGCCGATCAGCTCGTGGCAGGAGGCATAGCGCTCCTGGGGATCTTTAGACAGACATTTGTGGACGCTGAGGGCCAGCTCCGGCGGGCACTCGGCCCAGTTCTCGGGCAGCGGCACCGGTGCGGCGTTCAAGACCTGATCGATCAGGCCTGGTATGTTGCGGCCGACGAACGGGCGGCGGAAAGACAGCAGCTCGTAGGCCAACACGCCATAGGAGAAGAGGTCCGAGTTGGTGCCGGAAGGGCGCCCGAGAAGACGTTCGGGGGAAAGGTAGGCGACGGTGCCCAGGGTCATGCCGGTCTGGGTCAGGTTGCTCTCGACATTGGCCAGCTTGGCGGTGCCGAAGTCCATGATCTTCACTTGCCCATTGTCGAGAATACGGATATTCGACGGCTTGATATCGCGGTGGATCACTTCCTGCGAATGGGCAAAGCTGAGACCGCTGGCGATCTGGAGCAAGACGTCGATCTTCTCCTCGAGAGTCTCGGGCTCGCGTCGGCGGATCATGTGCGCCAGATCTTCACCGGGTAGGTACTCCTCCACCAGATAAGGCATTTGCTCGTGC
>JBCCGX010000928.1:0-4353 GCA_039029035.1 Acidobacteriota bacterium
CGCCGCGGGTGAGATCTTCGCCCTCCTGGGCCCCAACGGTGCTGGCAAATCGACCACCGTACGCATCCTGACCACTCTGGCCTCGGCGACCAGCGGCCGCGCTGCGGTCGCCGGTTACGATGTCACCCGCAAGCCGTGGGATGTGCGGCGGCGCATCGGCTACGTGGCCCAGACCTCGGGGGTCGACCCGCTGGTCACTGGCCGCGAGAACCTCCAGTTGCAGGGCCAAATCTTCCGCCTGCCAACGGATCAACTATCCCAGCGCGTCAACGAGCTGCTCGACCTCTTTCAGCTCTCCGACGACGCCGACCGTCTGGTAGAGAACTATTCCGGCGGCATGAAACGGCGGCTCGATCTCGCCATGGGCTTGATCCATCGCCCCCAGGTGCTGTTTCTCGACGAGCCCACCACCGGCCTCGACCCACAGAGCCGGCAGGTCATGTGGCAGGAGGTCCGACGCTTGGCCGAAGACGGCCTGACCCTGCTCTTGACCACCCACTATCTCGAAGAAGCTGACCAGCTGGCCCAGCGACTGGCGATCATCGACCATGGCGCCATGGTGGCCGAAGGCTCGCCGGAAGAGCTCAAAGGCGGGCTGCGGGGCGACGTCATCTCGGTCGAGCTCCAAGATCCGAGCCGTACGACCGAGGCCATCACAGCCATCGAGGCCATCGACGGCGTCTCCAGCGTCATGCGCAGCGGCAAGGAGCTCTATGCCCGGGTCGCCCATGGTGCCAGCGCGGTACCTGCGGTGGTCGGGGTGCTCGAAAAGACAAGCCTCGAGATCGTCCAGATCTCTCTCAGCCGGCCATCCCTCGACGACGTCTACTTGGACGCGACCGGCCATTCCTTCCAGGTGACTGGACGCCCGGCCGAAGGCGGCTCTTGAGGCCTATCTGATGGATCTTCTGCGCGACACCTGGTACTTGTTCATTCGCCTCGTCCGCATCAACCGACGGATGCCCGTCTTTTTGCTGCTGTCGATCATGCAGCCGGTGTTGTGGATGCTGCTCTTCGGCCAGCTCTTCACCCGGGTCACCAGCCTGCCTGGCTTCGAAGCCGAGTCTTATATTCAGTTCATCGCCCCGGGCATTGCGATCATGACCGCCCTCTTCTCGGCTGCCTACTCCGGCCTCAGCTTGCTCAAGGATATCGAGGGCGGCTTTCTCGATCGCCTGATCGCCACCCCGGTCAGCCGCGGTGCGCTGGTTGCCAGCCGAGTGCTGATGGCCGCTGGCCAGGTGGTGCTGCAAGCGGCCATCATCCTGGTGATGTCCTTCGCTCTGGGTGCCCGGCCACACGGTGGGCTGCTGGGGCTGCTCGGCGTCTTCTTCCCAGCCGCGCTGCTCGCCGCCTCTTTCGCTTCCGTGTCGTGCGGTATGGCTCTGATCACCCGGCGCCAGGAGCTGGTGATCGCGGCGATGAATTTCATCGTCCTGCCACTGACCTTCCTGTCGAGCATGATCATGACGCGCAATCTGATGCCGGGCTGGATTCGCACGGTGACCCGCTTCAATCCGGTCGATTGGGCGGTCACCGTGTCGCGCCACAGCTTCGAAGGCCAGCTCGACTCCGAGCTCGTCACCAGCCTGGCCTTACTGCTCACCTGCACCCTCGGTTGCGCACTGTTCGCGACCCACGCCTTCAAGCGCTACCAGAAGACGATGTGATTCGGCGCGGCACCCGCTTGACCGGTCGTTGCGGCGCGGGTCTTGTCGCAACTCCATGCCGCCGTCAGGCCGGTTCACGGTCGCCATCGTGGTGGCACCATTCACCGGCGGGAAATCGCCGCTCACCGATTCGACCGCAACGAAAGGTAGAGTGGGGCGTACCGTCGAATGAACACGGAATGGAATGATCATGGATCGCCTCAAAGAACTACGCATCGACCGAACCGAGAAAGCCGGAAGCTCGCGCGCCGGCCTGATACTCCTCTTCGTCCTCCTCCTGTTGGGACTCGCTGCGGCGGGCGGTTGGTGGTGGTGGAACCGCACCACCGTCGCCGAGGTTCGCCTGACGACCGTCGAGCGCACCTCCGGCCCGGCCCCCGAAACCGCGGTGCTCGACGCCTCGGGTTATGTCACCGCCCGCCTCCGGGCGACGGTCTCGTCGAAGATCACCGGCAAGATCGTCGAGGTGCTGGTCGAGGAAGGCATGTCCATCGCCAAGGGCCAGCTCCTGGCCCGCCTCGACGACGCCGACGCCACCCGCCAGCTCGCCCTGGCCGAGGCTCAGCTGGCGTCCGCCCGCAGCTCCCTGGCCGAGACTGAGGTGCTGCTGAAGGATGCCCGGCGCGACGTCTCGCGGCTCGACAAGCTGGTCGCCGGCGGGGTCTCGAGCCAGGCCCAGCTCGACAGTGCCGAGGCCAACCGCGACGCCCTGGTCGCGCGCCTCGACCTCGGCCGCGAACAAGTCGCGGTGGCCGAGCGCCAGGTCGAAGTCCGCCGCCAGCAGCTCGAAGACACCTTCATTCGCGCTCCTTTCGCCGGCGTCGCGATCACCAAGAACGCCCAGCCCGGCGAGATGATCTCGCCGGTCTCGGCCGGTGGCGGCTTCACCCGCACCGGCGTCTGCACTCTGGTGGACATGGGCTCGCTGGAGATCGAAGTCGACGTCAACGAGGCCTACATCAACCGCGTCAAGGCCGACCAACGGGTGCTCGCCACCCTCGACGCCTACCCTGACTGGAAGATCCCCGCCTCGGTCATCACCACCGTGCCGACAGCCGATCGCCAGAAGGCGACGGTGCGTGTGCGGGTGGCCTTCGACGCGCTCGATCCGCGCATCCTGCCCGACATGGGGGTCAAGGTCGCTTTCCTCGGCGACGAGGAGCCGGAGCCGACGGCAGACGAGGCACCACGGCTGCTAGTCCCGCAAGACGCCGTTCGGCGCGACGGCGAACAAGACATCGTCTTCCTCTTCGCCGGCGGCCCCGGTGGCCGCGGCACGCTCGAGCGCCGGGCGGTCCGCCTCGGCGGACGGCAGAGCGGCCAGGTGGAGGTCGAAGCCGGCCTACGCGCTGGCGACACCGTGGTCGTCGCCGGCCCCGAGACTCTGACCGACGGCGAGACGGTGAAGGTGCATCAGGATTGATTGAGGCTTCAGCCCAGGGAAGTCGCACTGACCATCAAGTCACGCCACGCCAAGCGAGCCAAAATACTCAGCCATCTCCAGATCCCATCTCAATGGAGGAGCTTTCATGACCGACGATATCGCCAGCACCAACGGTGCCCTGGTCCGGGTGCAGGACCTGCACAAGATCTACAAACGCGGCAGCGAGAAGATCGACGTGCTGCAGAACCTCAGCCTGGAGGTACCGGAAGGCGACTTCTTGGCCCTCATGGGCCCCTCGGGCTCGGGCAAAACCACCCTGCTCAACCTCATCGGCGGCCTCGACCGCCCGACTTCGGGCTTCGTCGAAGTGGCCGGCGAGCGGGTCGACAAGAGCTCAGACCGCAAGCTGGCCAAGTGGCGCGCGCGCCACATCGGCTTCGTCTTTCAATTCTACAACTTGCTACCGGTGCTCACCGCCGAACGCAATGTCGAGCTACCGCTGCTGCTCACTCATTTGAGCCGCGCCCAGCGTAAGCAGCACGTCGCGACCGCCCTCGAGGTGGTCGGACTGGCTGGACGCGCCCGCCATTACCCCAGGCAGCTCTCCGGTGGCCAGGAGCAGCGGGTGGGCATCGCCCGCGCCATCGTTTCCGATCCCACCCTACTCTTGGCCGACGAGCCCACCGGCGACCTCGACCGCCAATCCGGCGACGAGATCCTCGATCTGCTCGAGGCTCTGAACCGGGAGCACGGTAAGACCATCATCATGGTCACCCACGACCCCCTGGCGGCGGCTCGCGCCAAACGCACCGTCCACCTCGACAAGGGGGCCCTGCGACTGGAGACCGCGGCATGACCTACTTCCACCTCCTGTGGGCCAACCTGGGGCGCAAGAAGATCCGCACCGGCCTGACCATGCTGTCGATCTTCGTCGCTTTCCTGCTCTACGGCCTGCTCATCGCCATTCGCTCCGCCTTTGGCGTCGGGGTCGACATCACCGGCCTCGACCGCCTGCTGACCATCCACAAGGTTTCGCTCATTCAACCCCTGCCGATCAGCTATCTAAACCGGATCAGCGCCACCGAGGGGGTGTCCGATGCCACCTTCGCCGTGTGGTTCGGCGGCATCTACCAAGACCCGAAGAACTTCTTCGCCCAACACGCGGTCGATCCCGAGGCCTGGCTGCGTCTCTACCCCGAATTCGTTCTGCCCGAAGAGCAGAAGCAAGCCTGGTACGCCAACCGCACCGGCGCCATCGTCGGCCGGATGACTGCCGAGCGCTTCGGCTGGGAGATCGGC
>JBCCGX010000929.1:0-4341 GCA_039029035.1 Acidobacteriota bacterium
CGGACCCTCGTGGCGCGATGATCACCGGCCTCACCACCCAGTATTCGGGTGAGAAGACGATCGCTTACCTACGGGCACGGTTCGAGGTCGCGCCGGAGGCCTCGGACGCCCCCACCTGGCTGGCGCTGAGCTCCGCCAACCGGATCGACGTCTGGCTCAACGGGTTCTACCGCGGTACGGTCGCCCCCGAGCGCTTCATCTGGGCGGACTTCGTAACTTCGGGCGAGCGCCCGGGCGCACGGATCCCACTGGCGCCATCTATCGGAGAGAACGAGATCATCTTGCGAGTCCACGGCGAGAGATTCGCCGGCGGCGGCTTCTACTCCCGGTTGCTTCGCCCGTCGCCGGGTATCGCGCCTTAGCAGGCAGTGGCAAAAGTCGGTCCGCGCTGCGAGCGGATCTTTTCCGCCATCTCTGTGTTGCCAAATCCGCGAAGTACTCCAGTATGTCTGTGGTTTGGCGCCTGGATCTGGCGAAAAATCTCTGCTCTCGCGGGCGGCTGACTTGCACCACGGCCTGCTCTAGAGCAAGTTGTCCAGGAGGTAGATGTCGGCGTCGATTCGATCGTTCTGCCCGTAGAGGATCTTGTCGCCGGTCGGTGCGATCGTGAGCGAGGATCTCGCATCGATCGGGCCGAGCTCGGCCAGGCGCTCGACTCGGCCGGTGGTGGTGTCGATGTGCAGGAGCTCGGCGTTACCCCGGCCGATGGCCGGTCGACGCAGGTAGAGCACGCCGTCGTCCGACAGGGCCCAGTTGGTCCAATCGGAAACGGGTAGATCTTGGATCAGCTGGTGCTCGGCGGAGCGATCCGCGGTCTGCATCCAGATGCCCGAGTGGGTCATCTTGGTGTAGAAGAGGGAGCCGTCCCGAGCCTCGATCGCGGCGAAGCCGCCCTGGGTAGTCAGCTGCCGCGCCCGGCCTTCAGCGAATCTTTGCCGCCAGACCTCCCATCGCCCCGAGCGGTTCGATGCGAACAGGATGTCCTCGCCGTTGGCCGACCACCTCGGCGCTAGCTCTTGTGAGCCGGGCGTGGGAATTCGATGCAGCGTTCGCCCATCGATCTCGAGCACGTAGAGGTCGGCACTGTCTTGCTGGCGGACTTCGAAGAGCAATCGTTGGCTGTCCGGACTCCAGCGAGGTGGACCTATCTGTGGACCACCAAAGTGAGTCAACGGCTGCAGTACGTCGCCCGCGGCCGAGGCGAGCCAGATCTCGGATGTGCCCGAGCGGTCTGACACCCATGCGATACGCTCGCCGTCGGGCGAAGTTTCGGCGCCGCGATCGAAGCGGGACGAGGCGATGAGGCGTTGCGCCGAGTTGCCGGCCGAGATCGAGGAGTCGCCGGCCGAGGTCAGGGAGCGTTGCCAGATACTGGACTCGATCCGGTCTGCGGTCACGGCCATCCGGTTGCCGCTCGCGGCGACGGTCAGCTGGCTCAGGGCAGGGCGCGAGAATCCGACCCACTGGGCGGCACCGCCTGTGACCGGGACCTTCCACAACCCGGTGTCGCCCCCGCGCCGGGATAGGAAAACGAGGTGCCGGTCGTCGGGGGTGAAATCGAGACCCTTGCGGGCCAGTCCGTCGTAGGTGATTTGTCGCGTCATCCCTGACTTCAGATCGAGCAGGTGAATGTCGGCCGCGCCCAGAACCGTGCCGCGGACGAATGCCATCCAGCGGCCGTTCTTGGAGAATCGGGGTCTGCCGTCGCCGATAAAATCCGCTGGTGGCTGGGTCAGTGGGGTCAGGCGGCCTGGGTCGATCTCGGGCCCGAGGCCGCCGGCGGTGGACGGCTCGGAGTCGATCGTCAGCTGCCAAATGCGAGAAGCCAACAGGCCGGGCTGCGCGGCGCAGAAGGCCAAATACCGACCGTCGGGCGACCAGGCGAGCGGCGGTTCGGAGCCTGGCGGACACTCGGTCAATCGGGTCTCGTCGCCGCCGAGGTACGAAGCCCGACGGAGCTCACAGCTGCCGTCGTCGCGATAGCGAAACCAGACCAGTTGACTGCCGTCCGGCGACCAGACCGGCGCGGTGTCGCGGAAGCCCGAAGTCAACCGCAGCGGCGCACCGCCATCGACCAATCGAATCCGGATGCCCGAGGCGTCGTCGCCTTCGTCTTCAGTGTAGGCGATACGCGTCCCGTCTGGGGACAGCCGAGGCGTGGTCTGTTGACCCGGCTCGGCGAGCAAGGGTACGACATGCGCTGCGGTGCGGGTCGGGGAGTCGGCTGGCTCGAGTGAGAGCCGGAGCGCGAAGGCGACCGCAGTCACCACGAGGAGCATGGCGCCCGCCGCCAACATCGGGCGATAAAGCAAAGCTCGGCGCTGCGGGTCGGCTACTGAGGGAACCGGCTCGACGGGGACCGGCTCGACCGAAGGCAACAATCGATAGCCGATCTTGGGCACGGTTTCGATGTGTTGCGGTTGCTTCGGGTCGTCTCCCAGGACTTTGCGCAGTTGGTAGATCGCACGGTTGAGCACGTCTTCGCTGACGAACGTATCGGGCCAGACCTCGGCCAGAAGCTCACTGCGCGACCGCGTGGTGCCAGGGTGGTTGGCCAAGGCCAGTAGCACTTGCATCGCCTTGGGCTCGATGCGGTGGCCCTGGCCATCGACCACGAGTCGGCCGAGCTCGGGCTGCACGATCGTGTCGCCGATCCGCAGATTCCCCACCGCGCCGCGGCGTCCGGGGTGGTTTTGGCTTTCCGGTGGGGGTCGAAGGACAACCATGGTGTCACTGCAGGTGACAGGCGAAGTTCGCGCTCTTGGCGCGCCAGCGCTCTCCTTCGCGACAGCCTATTGAGGCGGGCAGCCGGTGGCGAGGGGTCGGGGCTCGGCAGGCCCGCTTCGGTGATGAAAGACGCGCTGAAGATCCTCGCTGGGACGCTGAGGTTTTTCTGATCGCTGGATGTCACCGAAACCTCATGGCGACGCCATGGCCAGCGAGTCCGAGCCCTGCCTACGCTGATGGCCCGCGACCGACGGCGCCCATGGGGGGCGGCGACGGTGGCGGAGACTCCCAACCCTGCATCAAGGAGCTTCAACCATGCCCAACAGAATCAAGCCCCAGCGGATCGTTTTCAGCTTAGTTTTCGGACTGTTCATGGCCACCGCCTCGACCGCGCAGCTCTGGGGACCGAACGACCTCGAGGCGGCCATCGCGGCCGCGCCAGACGGCGGCGTGATCGACTTGCCAGCCGGCACCTTCGACTTCACCAACGATTGGAATCCGCCGAATCCCCTGGGCAAGAGCCTGACCTTCCGGGGTACGGGGCATACGGTGCTGCAGGGCCACGCCGCAGAGCGGTTCCTGCGCTCGCGCGCAGATATCGCCATCGAAGGGATCGAGTTACAAGACTTCGCAGTGGGCGTCTACCTGACGCCAGACAGCGGGCAGACGATCCGGGCGTCTTTCGAGCGTGTTCGTTTCGTCGGTATCGATACGGGCATCTGGGCCCTTGGCCACGCCAATGCCAACACCGGGCTCGAGTCCTTCGTCGTGCGCGATTGCGAATTCGAGAACGGCCTTTGGGGTATCGATGTGCGCCTGCCGACCTATCGCAATGTCCACATCGAATCCAATACCTTTACCGACTTCCAGGACCGGGGAGTCAATCTGGGATCCACTCTCTATGACCCGGACGAGAATCGATCGCAGATCTTCGTTCACAACAACACCGTGCGCCGTGTCGGCGCCGGCTCGATCATCCAGCCGATCGGCATCATTGTCCATGGCAACCACTGCTTCCTGACGTCGAACTACGTCGAGCAGGTCAACGCCGACGCAGGCGGCGAGGCGGCCGGTCTCTATACCAAATGTATGTACTCGAAGGTCCTGGGCAACACTGTCGTCGACTCCTCGGCCTCGTTCCTGGCTGCCTTCAATGGCGCCATCACCATCAAGGGTAAGGAGAGGAACGAGACCAACGGACCGTTCGGCTTCGGCGCCATGGTGGCCAACAATCACGTCATCTTCAACGACAAGAGCCGGCCGACGCGGATCTCGGTGAAGATCCATGCTGACTGGGTCCATGTGCACGGCAACATCAGCGAGCACGCGAGCCAGGCGACGTTCATCTCCTTGCCTTCGATCGGCAACCACGTCACCGTTGACGACGAAGTGCTTTGGAATCCGTAATCAAGAGTTGAGCCTTGAGTGCAGCGTCGACGAATCCTAAGCAGGACGTTGTCGGCGCTGCCAAGTTCACACCTCGGCCCAACAGGACAAGATGAGCCAGAGATTGAACGCGGCGGAGGCTCCAACGAGCCCTCCGGCTGTGACGAGGCTGAATCGCGGAATCTCGAACTTTCGCGACAGCCCGAAGAGGCCAGCCAAGGCCAGGAG
>JBCCGX010000930.1:0-4340 GCA_039029035.1 Acidobacteriota bacterium
GCCCGGATCAGATCGCGCAGGCTCGATCCGTCGACGTACTCCATCACCAGCCAACCCAACGGTCCATCCTGTCCGTAGTCGTGGATCGAAACCAGATTGGGGTGGCTCAGGCGGGCCAGAACCTGTGCCTCGCGAGCAAAGCGCTTGGCAAAGTCGTCCTGCCGCCCTGCCTCGGCGGCGACCACCTTGAGCGCCACCACGCGGTCGAGCGACTTTTGCCGAGCGCGATAGACGGTGCCCATGCCCCCGCGGCCGAGAAGCTCGAGGATCTCCAGTTCCGGCAGCCGGCGCTCGATCCTGGCGCGGACGAGCCGCTCTTCCTCCGCTGCCCGCTCGGCGGCCTGTGGATCGTCCGAGGACTCACCGAGCACCGTGCGCAAGAGCTTCGCCGGCTCGAGCCCCTCGATCCCTTGCGTCGTGTCGTCGTCGGCCATGGTGCGGATGGATTCTCCTTCTCTCCCGAAAGAAGGAAACTGCAGAGAAGGTTACAGCCCCAAGAAACTCGAGCTTGCGGCTTGACTGCCTTGGCTACATGCGCGACGGGCGCCGCTAGCGGCTCTCAACGTTCGACGGCCCGGAGCAAGTATTGCATCTCGTCCTCGATCTCTCGCGGCAGGTCCACGGTTCGCGCGACCTCTTCCAGGAGCAATGCACCGTAGCGTTTCTTGAGGCGATGGGCCGCCACCTTGACGGCGACCGTCGTCAGCCCCGCCTCTGCGGCGACGGCCGCGTAGCCCCCTGCAACCCGCTCGCCGGCCAAGGTCGGTTTCAAGCGCTCGAAGATCTCGCTCCGCCCCTTCGCGGTCTGCTCCTCCCGCAGGCGTTCCAGCGCGCGGCGCAGGATCGCCATCGCCCACTGGCGGTCGAAGTCGTCCTCCGGCGTGCGCTCGGCGATCGGCTCGAAGCCGAGCCCCGCCTCGTCGTCGAACGAGAGCGACAACGGAACGGCCCCTGCCCCACGCTTCAGGGCCATATCGCGCGCCTTGGCATTGGCCAGAAAGTTCTTGACGGCAGCCAGCAGGTAGGAGCGAAAACGCCCGCGCGACGGATCCACCGCCTCGACGTCGCGCCGCTCCAGGAACAGGGCGAAAAAACCCTGGGTGAGATCCTGCGCCTGGTCCGGCGGGTAGCCGCGGCGGCGAATGAAGGCGTAGATCGGACGCCAATAGGTGGTGCACAGTTCTTCGAGGGCGGCGGAGGATCCGGCCTCGAACCGGGCGGCGGCCAGCACGATGCTCCAACGCGTGGTGTGGAAGCGAGACGCTCCGGGCGGACCTGTCGGTTGCGGCATGCCATGACTCTAACGGGTTCGGCGGCCAGGCGGATGGGGTCTTGTTCGGTTGACCCCGCATCACCCTCTCGACCGCCTTGCCGATTCGCCGGCGGCGCGCAGCTCCATCAGCAGCGCTTCGAGCTGGGGGCCTCGGAGCTCCTGGGTCGTTCGTCCACGAGTCGCTCGATGAGGGCGCGGTGGAACGCGCGCTCATGATCGTCCTCGATCTCCTGCCAGAAGTGGTTCATCGCGGTATAGACCGCGGAGGCCAGAAAGGCCATCTGCACCGGGTGGGCCTCGGGCTCCACGAGCAGTCTTTCGACCAGGGGATGGCGACGATCGATCGTCACTCCCTGGGCCTGACAGGTGGCGAGGACACCGCCGGGTGGATTGCCGAGAGCAATGCGGTCCACGTTCTTGTCGTCGAGCAGCTGGACGTGTCCGCGGCCGGCGTGCCGCAGCTCGGCACAGAGGGCCTGCAGGAACCTCGCCTCGCGGGATTGCAGGCCGTCCTCCATGGGCAGCTCACGCGCCACTCGATCGGTCTCGGGTGGGTCTTCGGCCAGGTCGGGTGCGCTGGCCGGCGGGTCGTGCTCCAGCCGCTGGTCGCGGCCGGGCTCCGCCGGCTCGCGGTGCGCAGTGAGCTCGCCAGCCAGACCGAGCTCGCCCGCCGGACCGTTGCCGCCCTCGATCGGGACCTCGGCATCGGCGCTCTCGAGGCGATCTGGCTCGGGAACGGCGAGCTCCGGTCCCCAGCGCCCCGCCAGCAGCCACCGCCGGGCGTCCGAAAGCCGGTAGGAGCCGAAGATTCTGGCCAGGGCGTCGTGGTCGTCGGGCGACAGCCGCAGCACCGCGCGCCCACCTGCCCGGGACCGCACCGCTTGCGGCAGAGGGTCTTGATCGGCGAGATGATAGAGCAGTAGGTCGTGGCGCTCGAGCTCCCGGCGGATCGACCTCAGGTCGATGGGGCGGCCGTCGAGATCTTCGAACAGGGCCACGGTCTCGAGGGCGCCGGCCAGCGCCTCGGCCCAGTCCGGATCCGTGACTTCGGGGGGCAGCAGGTCGGCAGCCGACCAATCGTCGAGCGCCGCCTCGGTCGCCAGCACCCGCGTGGCAGCATTCAACAGGAGCTGGCGCCGGTGACCTCGCATGGGCAGGGGGGAGCCGCTCAGGTCCACCAGGAGCCCGGTGATGCGCCGCAGCACCAGGGAGCGGATGCGCTCCACCGTGCCGTCGTGCTCGACACCGCTCCAGTCCGGCGTCGGGGAGAGCTTGTCGTCGTTGATCATGCCGGCGATCGGACCGATGGGCAGGCGGAAGCGGAGGTCGTCCAGCCGACGGTCGTGCTTGAGCAACTGCAGCTGAGCGAAGACCGGCGTGCCTGGGGACCGGGGGTGGCGAAGGCCGAACCGCCCGCGGAGGCCGTCGACCTCGACCACGACCTCCTCGACGCAGCCCGAGGGCGGGACCGGGGGCTTTTGCCGCATATGCCGGGCGAAGGCGGCCGGGCGATGGTAGGTGTAGCTGTGGTCTTGCAGAGCGACCTCAGGGAACACCTGCCGCAAGACCGCGATCTCGCTATCGTCCAGGTGCAGGACGTTGTCCTCGGCGGAGGATAGGGGGCCGGAGTGGGGCTTGGGCAGGTACCGCCAGCTCTGGCCTGCCCGCGCGAGGTCGCGCAGCGCCAGTCGGCCGCCCGCCATGGTGGTGAACAGCGGCAGGCGGGCCATGGCCGGCGCTGCCTCGCCCGCGAGGTCGGCGGCGGCGAAGTTCGCCACCGGGTCTTCCTCGACCAAGCTTCGGGCGTAGGCGAGAGGCTCCTCACCGGTGACGCCGAAGCTTTGCAGGAACTCGGTCAGGCCGTCCCGAGTCCAGTCGATGCCCAGGTAGGAGATCAGGCAGCCGCGAATCTGCTCCGGAAACCCTGGTAAGCGCCGCGACTCGGCGGCCAGCTGGTTCATGAGCGGCCCGAGGGCTCGCGCCAACTCGAGCACGACGCGGACAAAGAGCCGGTCGACCTCGACTCGCGCATAGTCGTCGGCCGGCTCGAAGTCGGCCTCGAGTGCGGCGGTGAAGCCGCGGACGACTGGCGTTATCGCAGCCTTGTGCAGAAGGCCCCCATCCTTGATCCACCAGACGGGAAACCGGCCCTGGCCGGCGGAATGCCGGAAGGGATCGAGGAAGATGCCGACCTGGCCTTGCACCTCCGCGGTGGCCAGGGGCCTGGAAATCAACGAGCCGGCGGAGACCGGAATCTCCGGCGTCATGCGCCTCCGCCGCCACCGCTCCACGTTGCGCCGCCGGACGAGCTCGTGCTGGAGCTCGGAGTCCGCAGCGTAGAAGCCGTCGCCGAAGAGCTCCGCCAGGTAGCTGCGCTCCTCCGGCGAGGAGATCACGGCCAGCGGCGGCTGGTCTTGCCGCTCGAGCTCCGTATAGGCCTTTTTCGTCCAGCCCACCCGACCGTGCGACACCCTCAGATGGAGGAGGTCGAGGAGCGACAGGTCCAAGGAGGGTTGGCGAGCCGCGGGCCACAACGGGACCGCCGCCACCGCCTGGCTTTCCGGCGTCTCGACCCCCGATGCCTGGATGGCGGCGATCGCCCGCCGGATCAGCGGCAGAGTCGCGGGATGCAAGAGTAGCCACCGGAAGTCCTCTTCCGCGGCACAACCCTCGTGGGCGAACTTGGCCAGGGCCCGATAGAACGCCTCCGACACCGCCGCCTGGACCTCGTCGTAAGCTCGGTTGCGCACCACGTCGCGCTGGGACGCGTCCTTGAGCAGCCGACCGCTCTCCACGCAGGCGGTGAAGCGGAACGGCAAGTGGTCGAGCTTGTGGGTGGCGAACCAGACTCCCTGATCGAGAATCAACAGGCGAGCGGGCCAGTGCTCGTGGGTGAAGCCGGCGACGAGCGACGTCCCCGGTGTCTTCAGCTCGATCCGGCCAGCGGCGTCGGCCAGTGGCTGACCGCCGCTGATCCGCTCGCCGTTGAGGTGGATGGCCAACGGCGCCCAGCAGCAGCGCTCTTTCAGGTAGAGCATCTCGGTGATGTGGCCCCGCAGCTTGAGGA
>JBCCGX010000931.1:0-4338 GCA_039029035.1 Acidobacteriota bacterium
ATTCGCCTGACCATCACCGACCTGTTGCCCGGTATCCCACAGGGCGGTGACCGCGAAGCGGCCCTCACTGAGGCAGAGGGTGGTGGCGTCGGGAATACAGGCGCCCGGGCTCTTGGCGGGAACGGCAGCCTCCGTCGCCAGAGCGGGGAGACCGAAGCCGCCGAGGATCGGTGGCCCCAGCTCTGTCGCCAAGCGCTGGACTTCGCGCTGGACTTCGCGCGCGGCGGCGTCCGGCGCACGCTGACCGACGGGGGCGACACCCGGCTCGGCGGCCCCTATCGCGTCGCAGGTGGCGAAGGCGGCGAGATCCTGGATCGGTGCGAAGGCGTTGCCGAGAGCGTTGCCGTAGGTTCGCACTTCGTCGGTTACCGTGTCGGTGACGGTGAGGTCGACTTCGACGTCGGTCAGGCCGCCGGCAAAGACCCAGAAGGTATCGAAGGGATCGAAGCAGCCGTCGAGTACTTTGATCACCAACTCGACGTTGAGCGGGTCAAAGAACCAGAAATACCCGGTGTCGCTGGTCAGCTCGAAGCCCTGGCCATCGCCGCTCTGGCCCATGAAGTCGCGCCAGGAGACTTCGACCCGGAAGCGGTCGTTGTTCAGGCATAGAGCGGTCGAGGAGGGAAGGCAGTTGGATTCGATGATCGGTGTCAGCTCGAAGTTGATATCGAAGGTGGTCGCGCCCTGGGTGACCGCCACCGGCGTGCCGGTGGTCGGATCACAACTGACCACAGGGCAGGAGAGCTCATCGAAGAGCTCGTTGTTGTAGACCGTGAAGGGCTGCAAGCTGTAGATTTCGGAGGTCGAAACAAAATAGTTCCCGGTGGTGAAACCGTGGACGGCATAGCGGCCTTCGCTGCCGGGAAAGGTGGCGGTGAGGAACTCTCCGTTGGCATCCCAGATCAGGATCGCCCCATCGAGATAGTGACTCTCGATCGTCGTCCGCACGCTGCCCATGAGGCTACCGCCGAGCTCGAGGGCGAAGTCGACGTTCTCGAAAGTGGCGTTCAAGGCGACCGCGATCGGCGCGCCTGCCGCCAGATCGCATCGACCGAAAGCACAAGGCAGGCTCGGATGGAGCTGGGCGACATAGCCATCCGGGCCGTACGCCAGAGCGACGTAATTGCCCGGGCTCAATCCCGCAACGGTGTAGCGACCGTCCGCATCTGAGGCGTCGCTGGCGACGAGCTCGTCGTTCGTCCGGATCTCGACCCGGGCGTGCCGGAGCGGCGCGCCGGTCGAGGCGTCGGTGATCACTCCGGAGACCTGGCCGAGGCGGTCGAGGGCGAAGTTGATCCCCGTGAGATCCGTTGCCAGCCCGACCGTCAGTGGCATTCCCGCCGTCCGGTCACACTCGCCTTGCGGGCAGGGAACGTCGTCATAGATCTCGTTGCGGTAGGCACCAGTGGTGCTGATGAAGACGACGTAGTCCCCTGGAGGAAGGTCGTCGATGAAATAGCTCCCCGCCTCGTCCGTTTCGGCGAAGCCCTGCAACGAGCCGTCGAGCGTCTCGACCGCGACCGACAAGAACCGGATCGGCGCCCCGGTCGCAGCGTCGGTGACCGTGCCGCCGATGGAGCCCAGCTGCCTGAGGGCGAAGTCGATTCCCGGCGTCGTCATCTCCAGACTCACTTCCACCGGGCTGCCGGTCGAGTGCTCACAAATGCCGGGGATGCAGGGGATGTCGTCATAGAGCTCGTCTTGGTATCCGGAGAACCCATAGGTCTGGACGAAGTAGGTCCCTGCGCCCAGCTTGTTCAAGAGATAGGTTCCATCGTCTCCGGTGCCGGTCGTTCTGAGAATCGAGCCGCTGGCATCTTGGGCCCAGACGCTGAAGTAGGGAATGGGCTCGCCGGTCACCTCGTCGATCACCCGCCCAGCGATGGAGCCCAGCTTTCTGAGAGCGAAGTCGATGCCGGACGTCGTCTCTTCGACCGCGACCGGCACCGGCGTGCCATCGTTCAGGTCGCAGTGGCCGTTGGCACAGGGGATATCGTCGTAGAGCTCATCAGCCAACTCCGAGCCCGCGGTGGTCAAGACGAAGTGACTGCCCGGATGAAGACCGGTCAAGAGATAGCGCCCCGATTCGTCGGTCAGAGCGCTGCGGGAGGGGAAGTAACTCTCTTGCCTGGCGTCGACGTCGAAGTAGGGAACCGGCTCGCCCGTCACCTCGTCGGTAACGACCCCGGTGATCGCACCGAGTCGATTGAGAGCGAAGTCGATGTTCGGCGTGTTGTCACTGAGCTCGACCCGGACCGCAGCCCCGAGGGACAGGTTGCAGTCGGACGGTGGGCACGGAATGTCGTCGTAGATCTCGTCGCGATACTCGGAGACGCTCTGAGTCCACACGACGTAGGACCCGGGAGACAGACCACCGACGGTGTACCGCCCCTGCTCGTCGGTGAAGTCACGGCCACTCGCCGCGTCGCTCTGGGCGTTGACTTCGAGAAAAGGGATCGGCTCCCCGGTCGCCGCGTCGGTCACCACGCCGGAGATCGAACCCAGAGGATCGAGCCCGAAGTCGATGCCCGCCGTCGTGGATCCGAGGACGACCGCAACCGGGTTGCCGACGGTCGGATCACAGAAGTAGCTCGAGCACGGAACATCGTCGTAGATCTCGTCGTGATACGCAGAGCTCGCCGCGCGCACGAAGTAGTCACCGGGCGCCAGGCCGCCGAAGGTGTAGCCGCCGGTCTCGTCGGGCGATACCGAATCGACGTACTGTCCGGCAGCGTCGAAGAGCCTGACGTCGACGTCGGCCAGGGGGTCGCCGGTCAGCTGGTCGACGACTCTTCCGGCCAGGGAGCCGCCGAGAGCGAGAGCGAAGTCGATGCCCTGGGTCACAGAGCCGACGGTCACCTCGATCGGCGTTCCCAGACTGCGATCGCAGTTGGCCTCGGGGCAAAAGAGATCGTCATAGAGCTCGGTGACGAGATTGGTGTTGGTGCCGGCGATCGCATGGTACGTACCCCCGGCAAGTCCCACGAAGGTGTAGTTTCCTGCCGGATCCGTCGATGTCGTCCCGCTGAAGGCTCCCTGAGTGGCGAACAGTCTGACCGCGACGGAGCCCAGAGGCTCGCCCGTGGCGCTGTCCGTGACGCTGCCCGAGATCGCTCCGCCGGTGCCGACATGGAGCGCGAACGCGCCGCTGTCGCCAGCAAATCCACCGACTCGGATGAGCACTTCCTCGCCCGGACCGAGGTACAGATCGACGGCGGATTGCAGACCGAGAGCGTTGTCATTGCAGGTGAGCTCGGTGTCGAGCGTCCCCGGACAAGCCGCTGAGTAGACCGAAAGCACCGTATCGAAGCTCGATCCCAGAGTGTCAGCGAAGATTCTGCCACCCGCCGGCGAGCTATAACGAAACCACACGTCGGGCGCGGTCGAGCCGCCGCAGGTCGACGAGCCGTCGTTGGTGGCGCCGACTGTGGTACCGAGAAAGGTGCCGTCCCCGATGGCCACCGCGTTGGCGCAGGCGTCGTTGGCTGGGATCCCTTTGGCCAGAGGTAGGCGCATCGCCGAGTCGCTGCTCCGATCCTCCGCCGAGCCCCCCTGTGGCTTGCCACGCCGAGCGGCTCGTTCCAGGGCCTCCAGCTTCCAGCCGATCGAGCGCACCTTGTCGAGCAGCGCGGCGGCTTGCCGCGGATCGAGGTCGCGGGTCCGAGCCTCGAGGTGGCGTAGATGTCGTTCGAAGCGGTCGATCTCGGGCTGCCATCCGGCCTCGTCGCCCGTGCCTCGCCGCTCGACGAGGCGCAGCCGCATCTGCAGCTCACGGTCCAAATGCTGGAGGTGCCGGCTGATCAAACTCTCGACGGTTGCTGCCCCCGGCCCCGAGCCTGGCGAAGTGGCAGCCGCAGCTGCCCAGGAGCCGGTCGTCAAGGCAAACAAGAAACACATCATCCACCAGACGGCAGTCTTGCGCATCGAGCTCTCCCACAGCAGAGTCGTCCTTTCGAACGATCTTGGTCCTTATTGGCGCATGGCCTGGCCCAAACGTACCACGCCCGGGTGGACGAGGTGCGCTGGTCCCCGGTGTCAAGGGCAGCTCATGAACGAGCCCGTCTCGCGGATCGGCTGATACGGGGTGCCGAGGGGATTGACCCACTGGCGGAACTCCTGGGTCTCGGTGTCTGTGACGCGCAGCGTCACTTTGACGTCCGTCAGCCCGGCAGCAAAGACCCAGAAATTCTGAAATCCCGGCAAGCTGCAGGCGTTCAGCACTTTGACCACCGCTTCGACGTTGTCCGGCGAGAAGAACCAGAAGGTACCGGTGTCGCCGGTGAGAAGATTCGCCTGACCATCACCGACCTGTTGCCCGGTATCCCACAGGGCGGTGAC
>JBCCGX010000932.1:0-4336 GCA_039029035.1 Acidobacteriota bacterium
GGCATCTTTCACTGCGTTGGCCCGGGTTTCCTGATACCGCGACCGATTACGCTCAGCGATCAGAACGCTGACGAAGACGATCAGTGCCACGGCCGCCAGCGCCGCCGTCGCCACGCCCCCGCGGTGGCGGCGGACGAACTTGCGGGAGCGATAGGTCAAGGTGTCGGGCCGTGCCAGGACCGGTCGATGGTCGAGGTAGCGTTCGATGTCGGCCGCCAAGGCGGCAGCCGACGGGTAACGGCGCTCGGGCTCCTTGCGAAGGGCTTCGAGCACGATGTTGTCGAGATCGCCAGCGAGGGTGCGCTCGAGCCGGCGTGGATCACTGGCGCGCAGAGCGGCCAGGGATTCCGGGGTTACCGTAGGGTCCTCGCCACCGGCCAGGGGCAGCCCGGCATGGGTCTCTGCGGCGGCTGAGGGCCGCGGCGGCGCCTCCTCGCAGATCGCCCGCGGCAGATCGGGCCCGGCGGACGGGTAGGGGCTGCGGCCGGTCAGCAGCTCGTACAGCACCACGCCCAAGGCGTAGACGTCGCTGGCAGTGGTCAGGGAGCCACCCGCCACCTGCTCCGGGCTGGCATAGGCCAGGGTCATCGGCCGCATGCCGGGCTCGGTCAACGCCAGGGTCTGTGGAAAATCACCCGGCTGCAACAGCTTGGCGATGCCGAAGTCGAGCAGCTTGGGCTCCCCGGCAGCGCTGAGAAGAATGTTGCCGGGCTTGAGATCGCGATGCACGATGAGGCTTTGGTGGGCGAATTGCACCGCGCCGCAGACCTTGACGAAGAGCTCCAGACGCTGCCGGATCGACCAGCGACGCTGATCGCACGCCGCGTCCAGGGGCTGGCCCTCGACAAACTCCATCACCAGGTAGGGGCGCCCATCCTCGAGGGTGCCGCCTTCGATCAGGCGGGCGATGTTGGGATGGTCCAGATCAGCGAGGATCTGACGCTCGCTGCGAAAGCGGCGCACCCAATCGTCCGAGTCCAGCCCGTGGCGCACGACCTTGATCGCCACCCTGCGGCGATACTCCTCATCGGCGCGAAGGGCCTCGTAAACCGTTCCCATGCCCCCCTGGCCGAGGGTCCGCTCCACCGCGTAAGGGCCGATGCGCCGGACTTCACCGGCTCCCTCGGCGCCATCGGAACCCTGGGTGACGAGACGCACCAGGGGCTCTTCGATGAAGCTACCTGCCGCCGCGTGGGCCCGAAAGAGGCGCTCGACGTCGGCCAACAGCGACGCACTCTCGGCGCAAGCGCGGCCGAGGAACTCGACCCGCGCCTCCCCCTCGAGCTCCCGTGCGGCGTCGAACAGCCGCCGGACGTCGCGCCACCTTTCGGGAGTCACGCTCTCACTCCATCGCCAGCTCGGCATAGAGCCAGGCCTTGGCCGAGGCCCATTCGCGGCTCACCGTGGCGGTGCTCACGCCGAGCACTTCGGACGTCTGGCGTAGGTCCAAGCCGGCAAAGACCCGCAGCTCGATGACCCGGCTCTGCCGTTCATCGAGCTTGGCCAGGTCCTTCAAGGCCTCGTGCAGGGCCAGGATGTCGACCGCGCGCGTTTCGGCCCGGTGCCGCGCTTCTTCCAGCGTCACCCGCTGCGCCCCCTGGCCGCGCTTGGCCGCCTTCCGAGCCCGCGCATGGTCGACCAGAATCCGCCGCATCGTGCGCGAAGCAAAAGCAAAGAAATGCGCCCGATCGCGCCAGGACATCTTGTGTCGATCGACCAGGCGCAGATAGAGCTCGTTGACCAGGGCGGTGGGCTGCAACGTATGGTGGCGCGGCTCCTTGGCGAGATAGTTCTTCGCCAGGTTGCGTAGCTCGGCGTTGACCAGCGGCATCAACTGATCGAGCGCCTGTCGATCTCCGCGGCTCCAGTCGACCAAAAGGTCGGTGATTTTCTGACGATCTGCCAACGTCATCATGGCTACCGTCTCCTCGTTGAAAAATTAAACGCAGCGCCGTGAGAAATCTCTCATTGTTTCTGCGCCTGAATTAACGGGTAGCAACATCCGTACGAGCCGGCCATCGACCGAGGATTCGATGCATGGCTGGAGGGCCGGTTCGATTCTTCGTGGCCAGAGTTCCCAAGAGGTGGTAGATCATGCATAAAGAACTTTCGATGATTTTTCTGGTGGTTGTTCTCTTGACTCCCGAGATCACCCATGCGAACCATGATACCCTGGTCATTCCTCAAACGATCGATACAGCCAGCTGGTTTCAAATTCCCACCGCGGATCTTCTGGCCAACGATGGGGCTGGCGCGGCGCTCGTTTCCTTCACCGCGACGACCCGCGGGACGCTGCAGCCAACCCTTGGCGGCTTTGAGTACAAACCCCACGACGCGTTCTTTCAAGCCGGTCTGGACAGCTTCAGCTACGTCCACAATGCGGCAACCGGCGAACGGTCGATCGTCTTTCTGATCCCGGCAGCGGAGACGGATCCGGTCCTGTCGAGCTCGATGCAGTTGGAAGTCGACGAGGCGACGTCGAAGATCACCATGCGGGAAGGCAGCCTCGGCGCGGTCAACACGGCCGGCGTCGAAGCCGACTTCTACCTCACGGCCCCAGCCGGTGGCAGCGGGCACTTGTACGCCAACATCCCCGACGGTCGATCGGTCTTCGACGGACCGATCAACGAGGGGAGCAGCGGTAGCAGCTGCGATCTCGACCCGAACGGCTTCAGCATCCCGCCGGGTGACGAGGTCTCGATCGGCTCCATCACCGTCGACGGCCAGGTCAACATGCAGCTCCAGCTGAGCCAGGAACCGTCGGGCTATGTGCTAGCGGCCCAGACCTGGCGCGACGACGGCACTCGGATCAGGGCGCTCTCGGCCCCCTTCGTCGGCCCGACGCCGCTGTGGATCAGTCTGTGGCCGGCCAGCGCCCCCGGTATCTTGGACGGCGGTCTCGCCCTACAGTTCGGCAATCGGGTCGTCGCCAGTCGCTCCGGGCTCGACAACGTGTTCGACATCGACACCCAACAGGTCGAGGTGCGGATGGGCCTGGTAGATGGCGTCGGCACCGGCACCCTGGTGCTGAGCAGCCCCACCTTCTGGATGGGCAACCTGGCGCGGCCATCGCTGGTGCCGGTCTTCGCCGACGGTGGCGAAAGCGGTGACACCAGCGTGTGGAGCGGCAAGGTTGGCTTCCCTGGCGTCTCGCAGATTGCTGCGCTGCACGGTGATCGCGGTTTTGCTGTTGCGCCGCCCTTCGCCAGCTACCTGATCGACGAGACACCCTTCCAGCTGCCGCACTACCGGGCTCGCTTCACCCTCGACCCGGCTGGGCTCCACCTGAACGACGGGAGCAATGTGACCCTTCTGCGAGCTCTGTCCGGTGGCACGAAGCGCTTCGACCTGCTGCTCACCCGCAAGGCCGGCCAGCTCAAGGTCTGCATCGCAGCGCAAGAGAACAGCGGCGCTTCCACTACCCTCGATTGTGCCCCGATCGATAGCCAAAGCCGCCACAGCTTGGCAGTCCTATGGTGGGCCGACGCCGGCACCGGACTGGGCGGCGGCATGAAGCTCTACAGCTACGATCTAACGCAGCTCAGCCATCGAGCGGAACTGGCGCACATCAAGAACGTGCAGAACGCAGACCAGGAGATCGACACCGTCCACTTCGGCGTCGTCTCCACCGACGCGACCTCCTTCGGCACCTTCTACCTCGACGACTTCGAGTCCTGGCGCTAGCAGGCCCTGGCGAACCTCGTCCGAACCCCCGCTACGAGCGGCGATCGTACTCCGCCGCCAAAGCGTTGATCTCGCGCGAGGTGAGGGTCGAATCAACGCTGTTGCTCAGCACGGCCTGGATCATCGCTTGGCCAATCTCAGCGTTCGAAGTTCCCCCTCCGAACCGCCGGATCAAGGGCGAGAAGAGGGTGAAGAGCTGGTAAGTGACTTGGTACGTCAGCCCGCGGAGTCGAGCTCCGTGCCGGTCGCGTATGTATGCTGGCCGCAGAACGGTCAGCTGCTTCAAGCCGAGACCTCTGAGGTCGCGCTCGGTCTTGCTCTTCACCTTGGCCCACATCGCGCTGCCGTCGGCGCCTGCCCCAGAGAGGAAGCAGAATCGCAGGTCCGGATTGGCCTCCAGCAACAGAGCCGCTGTAGACAGCGCGTACGTATGGGTGATTCGAAAGTAGAGCGCCTCGTCCATCCCTGACGAGGATGTCCCGAGGCACCAGAAGCATGCGTCGATGTCGCGGAGTCGGTCAGCGACGCCGGACAGGTCTTCGAAGTCGTCGACGAGCAACTCGACCAGCTTCGGGTGGGCCTCGCCGGTTGGGCCCCGTCCCAAGACAATGACTTGGTCGATCTCAGGGGCCATCAGAGATTCCATCAGCAC
>JBCCGX010000933.1:0-4336 GCA_039029035.1 Acidobacteriota bacterium
TCGACGGCCGAGAAGTGATCACCGGCGGTCGACGACTCGCGCTCCATGAAGGAACCGATCAGGCGATGGCTCTCGGTCGGCGCGATGGTCAGCTTGCCCTCGGTGCGCTCGCGGGTGCGCGTCTGGTCGACGTCGATGCTGGTGAACGGCAGGGTGTCCTGGCCTTCACGCTCGAGATCACGACCGGCAGCGAAGAACCACAGGTGGTCCTTGAGGATGCGGCCGCCGAGGGTGGCCTCGAAGGTCTCGTTGGTAGTGTTGTCCTGGTCTTCCGGCGACAAGGGGGTGCGGCCTTCCCAGGCCTCCTTGTCGTAGTTGACCCGGAACGAGCCGGACAGCTGGTTGCCGCCGGACTTCGTGATGACGTTGACCACACCACCGGAGAAGCGGCCGTACTCGGCCGAGATACCGGAGGTCGAGACCGTCGTCTCCTGCACCGCGTCCTCGATGATGAACTCACGAGGTTGGCCGCGGACGTTCTCGTTGACTGTCACACCATTGACCATGAACAGGCTCTCGTAACTCTGCGAGCCGGAGATGGTGATGGCGAATCCTTCTTCAGAGCCGTTCGCCGGACCGGTCGCATGGACACCCGGCGCCAGCAGGACAGCCTGCTCGATGCTGCGGCTGATCGCAAGCTTCTCGATCGTCTCTTTCTCATAGGTCGTCTGCGACGAGATCTGACCGGAAATGGTGCCGGTATCGCCGGTGACGATGATTTCTTCCAGCACCTCGGACAGCGCCATCGCGGTGTCGATCTTTGAGGTTTGCTGGTTCGAGACCTTGACGGTCTTGCGCACCGTGTTGGCGCCTTCGAGCTCATAGGTCAGCTCGTAGGTACCGGCCGGCAGCTGACCGAGGACATAGTCTCCGTTGGCCGTGGTGCCCGTCGTCCGGGTGCCCTGCAAGGTGGGGGAAGTGGCGGTGATCGTGACGCCCGGCGCTGGGCCGTCGTCAATCGTCACCCGCCCAAGAATCTTGCCAGTGTTGGCCTGCGAAAAAACAGGGACCGCGACCAGCGAGCAGATGAAGGCCAAAAGAAGAATACGCGTTCTCATCCGTTCCTCCTTCGAAGTGAGTTGGAGACCCCGATCTTTCGGGATCTGGCGAAGTCGTTCTCGAGTATCCTCACGGCCGTCCTGTGCAAACTTCGTGCCGTACGGTCGCACGGGCGGGACGGTCGGGCCACTCCGGGGTACGGGCGGGTTCGGCGACCGGGCATCTCGCAACAACCTCCTCTGTTGCAACCCGCCTCGGCCCGCCGAAACACCTTCCCAGAGCTTTCTGAGGAGGCCCAATATCCATCAATCTGGATCAGAAATCAAATTTATAAACAGTCACAGCATTCCGGATGGGCTCGACGACGCCCTCAGATCAGCCAACGCACGGCGTGCCGGGTCGAAATCGGGCCGTTCGGCGAGCGCCTCCTGGTACTGCCCTCGGGCGCGTTCGAGGGCACCGAGGCGCTGCAGCACCTCGCCCGCCCGATAGTGCGCCGCAGCCTTCTGTTCGGCGGTCGTTTCGAGCCGCGCGGCGGCGAGATAGTCGTCGACCGCTTCCGCCGCCCGATCGAGCGCTTCCTTGGCCGCCCCGGCGCGAAAGCGCACTTCCGGGTTCTCCGGCAGCTCGGTGACGAGGCGCTCGAGATCGCGCAGCGCCTCACGCGGCCGGTTCATCGCCGACAGGGCCGCCGCCCGCTTGAGCCGCGCGTCGCTCAGAGACGGCTGGCGCTCGAGCGCGATCGACAGCTGGGCCACCGCATCGGCAAAGGCACCGTGGCGCGCCCGCACATTGGCCAGCTTGATGCGGGCGTCGAGCAGGCTGGGAGCCAGGGCGACGGCAGAGCGGAAGTGGCGGGTGGCCTCGTCGTCGCGTCCCCGGTGGACCAACAAGCCGCCCAGGGCATAGTGCAATCGACCGCGCTCTGCGGCGCTCGTCGCCAATTGCGCTGCGGGCCAGGTGGCAAGTAGCTGCTCGAGCTGCTCCGGCGCCCCTTCGACCCGTGCCAGCAGGCTGAGGGCGTAGCCCATCAACTCACTGGAGGAGAACCCTTCGCTCTTGGCCGCCAACCCTCGCAGAAGGCGAAACGATGCCAAGGTCGACATCTCCCCCAGGCGCTGGAACCAAGGGTCGTGCAGATCGACCTCGCGCAAGCCGCGCTGCTCGAGGTGGTGACGCGCGCGATCGAGGACGCCGAGCCGGCGATATGCCAAGGCCAGGGGATAGTGGACGATCGTCGCTCCGGGTTGTAGCGCTAGCGCACGCTCGAAGGCCTCGATCGCTGGGGCGAAATCCCCCCGGGCGGCCAGCGCTTTGCCGGCCCCGTAGTGCGCGGCCGCGGTGCGGCTATCGACCACCAAAGCACGACGGAAGAGGCCCAGGGCGCCATCGGCATCGCCGTCGGCGAGCTCGATCTCACCCAGGCGCACCAGGCTCGGCAGGTGCTCGGGCGAAAGCTCGAGAACCACGCCGAAATGCTCCCTGGCCACAGCGCTGTCCCCCGCTGAGGCGTGCAGTAGGGCCAAATAGTAGGGCCATCCGAGCTCGGCTGGCGCCAGGGCGCGCGCGTTGCGATAACAGACCGCCGCCGCCTCGCGCAGATCGTAGAGATGGTAGAGCTGGCCGAGGGTGCCATAGGCTTCGGCGAGGCTGGCAGCAGCTTCTTGGTTCTGCTCTCCCGCACGCTCTTCGATCAACCCGGAGAGCGCTTCGATCTGGCGCCGGATCTCCTCCTCCATCCGCGTCAGATCCGGCCGCGGCAACGGCAACAGATCCGGCTCGCCCGAGGGCTCAGCGGGTGCGGCCAGGAGGAGCAGAAGGGCGATGAGCCACAACGCCATCGGGCGTCCTGGGAGAACGAACCCGGCCAATCTCACTCGCCCCTCCGACCACGGTCTTGGCTGTGACCACGGTCTTCGCTGTGACCACTGCCCTGGCGCAGGGTCGTGTAGCGCCCCGTCGCCACGTCCGTCCAGGTCTCGCGCGAGCCGTCGGGCCAGTGGACCTGCACCGCCTCGATCGTCGCCGCGTCGCCGAGACCGAAGAGCAGGCGTGGATCCCGCGACGAGGCATAGCTACCGGCGGCTTCGACCCGGCGCCAGAGAGGCCGCTGGCCGGCGCGCAGCAACGCGGCTCGGGCCCCCAGGGCGTCGCGCCCCGAGCGGGTCAGTAGCCGCAGACCGAGCCATTGCGCGGCCTGCCCCACCCGGTTGACCAGCAGCCGGGCGGGCCCGTTGTTATTGGTTACTACCACGTCCGGATCGCCGTCGTTGTCGACGTCTCCTACGACTGCGCCACGGCTGACGTAGGAGGCCTGGAAGGCATCGCCGGCTCGCTGCGTCACGTCTTCATAGCGCCCATCGGAGCGCTGATGAAAAAGCTGGTTCGGCTGGTGGAAGGGGAACGCATCGCCGGCGCGATAGAGCGCTTCGACGGTCTTCACAGCGCCATTCACCGCCAACAGATCGAGCCGCCCGTCGTTGTCGTAGTCGAGCCAGGCGGCGCCGAAACCGGTCGGTCCGAAGCTTGCCTGGCCGAGACCCGTCACCGCGGTCACGTCTTCGAAGGTGACGCCCCCGGCAGCGTCGACGCCGTCGTTGCGGTATAGCGTGTGGGTCTCCTCACTCAGGTGGGTCATGAAGAGATCGATATCGCCGTCACCGTCGAAATCCGCCGCGTCGACCCCCATGCTGGCCTCCGGCCGGCCGTCGCGATTGACCGCACTACCAGCGAGCAGCGCCTCGTCACTGAAGCCGCGGCCCTCGCGGTTGATCCATAGTTGGTTGGGCTGGCCATCGTTGGCGACGTAGAGATCGAGCCAACCGTCGGCATCGAAGTCGGCGGCGATGGCGCCGAGAGCCGGCCCGAACGCCCGATCGAGGCCGAGCCGGGCCGTAACATCCTCGAACCGGCCGGCCGAGCCCGCCGTCGGACCGAGGTTGCGCAGCAGCCGGTCGCCCACCGGCGCGAAGATCGACGGAGAGCAATAGGTCGCCACCGCCGTGCGACTCATACAAGTCTTGTGGTTGCCATAGCGCGCGTCGACGTAGTTGCCGACCCACAGATCGAGCCAGCCGTCGCGGTCATAGTCGAACGCCAGCGCCGGGACGCTCCAGCGCCGGTCGTCGGTGCGGCTCGCCTCGGTGACGTTGTCGAACCTGAGTCGGCCCTCGTCGCTGACACCGCGGTTGCGCCACAATTGATTGCCGCCGAAGTTGCTCAGGTAGAGATCCACCCAGCCATCGTTGTCATAGTCGAAGGCGGCGACCCCCATGCCGTAACCCGTGGCCCCGGTGGCCGGATCGTCGAGGCCGCTGCCGGCAGTGACATCGGTGAA
>JBCCGX010000934.1:0-4324 GCA_039029035.1 Acidobacteriota bacterium
AGCGCGCGAGGCGGAGCTGATGGATCCGCAGCATCGACTGTTTCTCGAGACCTCGTGGCAGGCGCTCGAAGATGCCGGCTACGACGCCGAGGTCTTCGATGGCTCGATCGGCGTCTACGGTGGAATGAACCTGGCGTCTTATCTGCTCCACAATCTGATTCCCGATCCGAACGCCGTGGCCGGATCGAGCGCGGTCGAGATCCGGATTCGCAACGACAAGGATTTTCTCGCCTCCCTGGCCGCCTACAAGCTTGGTCTGACCGGCCCGAGTCTCACCGTGCAATCGGCTTGCTCGACCTCGCTCGTCGCGGTGAGCCAGGCCTGCCAAAGCTTGCTCAACTACCAATGCGACATGGCGCTCGCGGGTGGCGTCTCGCTGGGCTGTCCACCGCGAGCGGGCTACATGCAGCAGGCCGGGGTCTTCTCGCCGGATGGCCATTGCCGGGCCTTCGACGCTGGCGCCCAGGGCACGGTCAACGGGCAAGGGGTCGGGGTCGTGGTGCTCAAGCGCCTGGCTTCGGCACTGGCCGACGGCGACACCATTCGGGCGGTGATCAAGGGCTATGCGATCAACAACGACGGCTCACTCAAGGTCGGCTTCACGGCGCCGAGCGTCGAAGGCCAGGCCGAAGTGGTGGCCATGGCCCAGATCTTTGCCGGTATCGACCCCGAGACGGTGAGCTACGTCGAGGCGCACGGTACGGGGACTCCGATGGGCGACCCAGTGGAGGTCGAGGCGCTGACTCAGGTCTTCAGCCAGTCCACCGACCGCAAAGGCTTCTGCGCTCTGGGCTCGGTGAAGACCAACATCGGCCACCTCGATGCTGCCGCCGGCGTCGCCAGCCTGATCAAGACCACCCTCGCCCTCGAGCACGAGATCTTGCCGCCGTCGCTCCACTTCGAGCGCCCCAATCCGGAGATCGATCTCGCATCGACGCCGTTTTGGGTCCCCACCGAGCCGACGCCGTGGCCGGTGGAGGCAGGCAAGCCGCGCCGTGCCGGCGTGAGCGCTTTTGCGGTCGGCGGGGTCAACGCCCACCTGGTGGTCGAGGAAGCACCGCCGGTGGAGCCCTCGGAGCCGTCGCAAGGGCTCCAGCTGCTGCCGTTCTCGGCACGCAGCAAAGCGGCGCTCGAGGAAGTCAGCCGGAATCTCGCCAGGCACCTGGAGGAGCATCCCGAGCTCGTATTGGCAGACGTCGCCCACACCTTGGCCCTGGGCCGCAGACCGTTCGAGCACCGCCGGACCGTGATCTGCCGCGACACACGGGAGGCGGCGGAGATCCTGGCTTCGGGCGAGGCCTCGCGCGTCGCGAGTGGTCTCGCAGCCGGCGGGCGGCGGATGGTGGCCTTTCTCTTTCCGGGCTTGGGCAACCATTACCCGGGCATGGCACGGGAGCTCGCCGAACGCGAGCCGGGCTTTCGCGACGACATCGAGCGTTGCTGCCGAATTCTCGAAACCGAGCTCGGCGTCGACCTGCGCGACGCGCTCCTCGCCGAGCGGTCGGCAGGGGGTGCCGGTCAAGAGCTGGACCTACGAGCGCTCCTCGGACAGGGGAGCGCGTCGGCGGGAGAGGCGGCTGCCGGAGAGCTGCAACGCACACTGAACGCCCAGCCAGCGCTTTTCGTCGTCGAGTATGCGCTGGCGCGTCTTTGGCTCCTCTGGGGTATCGAACCCTCGGCCTTGGTCGGCTACAGCCTCGGTGAGTATGTAGCGGCGTGCTTGGCAGGGGTCTTCTCCTTACCTGACGCCCTGCGCCTGATCGCATGGCGAGCGCGACGGATCGATGCTCTGCCCGAGGGCGCCATGCTCGCAGTTTCTCTGCCCGAGCCCGAGCTCGCGGCGCAGCTACCGGCGACGCTTTCGATCTCGGCGATCGTCACCCCCGAGGTGACGGTGGTCGGCGGGTCGGTGCCAGCAGTGGAGCAGCTCGAGGCCGATCTGAAAGCCCGGGCGATCACCTGCCGTCGGCTGGAGACGACCCACGCCTTCCATTCGACGATGATGCGGCCGCTGGTCGACAGCTTCACAGAGCTCGTCGGGCAGCTGTCCCTCGAGCCGCCTCAGATCCCGTTCCTTTCGAACGTCACCGGGACATGGATCACCGCCGAGCAGGCCACCGATCCGCGCTATTGGGCCGAGCACTTGGTGGCCCCGGTACGTTTTGCCGACGCCGTCGAAGAGCTCTGGCGCGAGCCCGGGCGGATCCTGGTCGAGGTCGGACCGGGGCAGGTGTTGGGTGCCTGGGCCCTGCAGCACCCGGCGAGCGCGGCAGTGAGTGAACCGGTAGTGGTCGCGACCTTGCCCCACGCCTACGATGGCGAGTCACATGAGCTTCGTCTACTGCACTCCTTGGGCCGGCTGTGGCTCGCGGGCGTGGAGCCGAGCTGGGAAGCGCTCTTCGCCGGACAGAAGCGCCGGCGGCTGCCGTTGCCGACCTATCCTTTCGAGCGTCAGCGCTACTGGATCGATCCGCCGGAAGGTGGGGCGACGCTGCCGGGAGCCTACACTCGGCAAGGCGAAGATCGGGCCGAGGCCTCCTTCGAGAAGCGTTCCGAGGTCGCCGATTGGCTCTACGCCCCGGTGTGGCGAGAGCTGCCACCAGCGCCCTGGCCGCCGGTAGGCGTGGCGCCGAAGCGCTGGCTTCTGCTCCCGGATGCCGTGGGAGTGGCCGATGCGCTGGCGCACGATCTCGAGGCTCTCGGACACGAGGTCGAGACGCTGGGCTCGGCTGGAGACATCACCGACCGTCTGCGTTCTCTGCGCCAAGCGGAGCGCTTCCCCGAGGTGATCGCCCACCTCCCAGGCGTGACGGGTGAGGAGGAAGGTTCGGCCGACGAGCGTGAAACCGCCGTGGTCGAGAGAGGCTTCTCGAGCCTTCTGCGCCTGGCCCAGGCGATCAGCGAGGTCCAGCCCGAGGCGAAGCTCGAGCTCATGGTTGTGGTCGACGGCTTGTGTGACGTCACCGGGGTCGAGCCTTTGGAGCCCCTCGAGGCGACGATCCTGGGACCGGCACGGGTGATCCCCCAAGAGTACCCGGGTATCGTTGCTCGTACGTTCGATCTCGCCGGGGCCACGGCCGATCCGCATGCTGCCGCACGCCAGCTGGCGGCGGCGTTTTTCGACCGCGAGACCGAGACCGACCTCGTCGCCTTGCGGGGGCGTCGTCGTTGGGTCGAAGGCTACCGATCGATTCCGGTGGTTGCCGACGGAGACGATGCCGTGCCGGTGAAGGACGAAGCGGTCGTCTTGATCACCGGCGGCCTGGGAGGTGTCGGTCGAGTGCTTGCCGGTCGGCTCGCCCGCCGGGCTCGGGCCCGTCTGGCGCTGGTCGGGCGCAGCGCCTTTCCCGAGCGCGCCGCGTGGCCGCAGCTGGCCGCCGAAGATGGCCCTCAGGGCGGCGCGATTCGCGAGCTTCTGGCGATGGAGGAAGCGGGTGCCGAAGTCGCGGTCTTCCAGGCCGATGTCACCGATCGCCAGGCCCTCGAAGCCGTCGTCGCCGACATACGACAGCGCTTCGGCCGTCTCGACGGTGTCGTGCACGCGGCCGGGGTCTATCCCGAAGGTATGATCCAGCTCAAGACCCCCGAAGCGGCGGCGGCGGTTCTGGCGCCCAAAGTCCGGGGCACTCGGGTGCTGACCGAGGTCCTCGCGGCAGAGCTCGAAGCCGGGCTCGATTTCTTCGTGCTGTGCTCTTCGCTGACCGCGCGGCTCGGCGGCTTCGGCCTGGTCGACCACGTCGCTGCCAACGCATTCTTGGATGCCTTTGCAGTGCGCGCCACCGAGCGCTTCGGTCAGACTGTGCGGTCGGTCGCTTGGGATACCTGGCTCGAGGTCGGACAGGCGGCTCGCGGCGCCGAGCAAGCAGGCCTCGGGTCCGCAGCGGTGGAGCTCCAGGGTGAGGTCTTCGACCATCCGCTCCTCGAGCGCCGCTCCCGCGACGGCGAGAACGACGTCTTCCATACCCGACTCGAAGCGCGTCGGCATTGGGTGGTCGACGAGCATCGCCTGGGCGAGCGACGGTTGCTGCCTGGCACGGCTTACCTCGAAATGGCGCGAGCGGCCTTCGAGGCGGTCGAGAACGGTGGCGGGCCGGTGGTGGTCGAGGGGTTGGTCTTCGTCGAGCCTTTGTGGGTCGACGAAGACAGAGCGAAACACATGCGCCTTTCGCTCCAGTCGAGCCAGAACGGGCGCCGCGAGCTGAGGATCGAGAGCCGAAGCGAGTCGGATGACTGGCGCGAGAACGCCCGCGCAACGGTGCGGCGTGGATCCGCTGAGCACGCTCCAGCGGTGGTCGATCTGCAAGGGATCACGGAGCGGCTCGCG
>JBCCGX010000935.1:0-4323 GCA_039029035.1 Acidobacteriota bacterium
CCGTTGGCGTCGGTGACGGTCGCCACGTTGCCGTCGGCGTCGTAGGTGAACGTCGTGACATCGGCCACGTCCGTCCGCGGGCCATCAATCGTCAGGACCTGACCCTCGGCGTTGTAGGTGTAGGCCGTGGTGCGGCGTTCGCCGGTGGCGGTGTCGATCTCGGTTCTCGACGTCACGCGTTGCGCTCCATCGTAGGTGAGCTCCGTCGTGCGCCCCGGGACTTCCATCCGGCTCACCAGGCGGGTGCCGGGCAAACGGACGGTGCGCTCGAAGCGTTCGTCCGGTGTACCGGCGGCTTCGACCTTCTCCGTCAGCAAGCCTTGGGCGTCGTAGCTCAGAAGGGTCACGTTGCCGTTGGCGTCGACGGTTCGAGTGGGCCGTCCCTGCTCGTCCAGGGTGTAGGTTGTGTCTGCCGCCAGGCAGTCGCCGATGGGCTGCCCTTCGATCGCGGTAAGGAAGGCGCGGCCCGTCAGATCGCGCTGGAAGCGGTAGATGCTCTGCTTGCCGAAGGTGTCGGTGACCGTCGCGGTGCCATCGGCGGCGTAGAAGACGTCGACCCGGTCGGCACCGTTGGCGCCCTCGGACGAGGTCGCGATGCCGTTCTGGTAGCCGAATGTCGCGACCCGCTCGCCCGTCGCGTCGACGATGCCGGTCAGCAGGTGCCCGGCACTCGTGTCTTCATAGAGGTACTGCCGCGTGCCGCCGTCCGGGGCGGTGACTTCCACCAGCCGATCCGCGGCGTCATAGCCGTAGCGGACGAGCCGACCCGCACTGTCGACGACGGAGTCGAGCCGACCGGCGGCGTCGTAGCTCAGGGTCAGGGTCTGGCCGAAGGGCGAGCGAATCTCGACCGGTCCGGCGGGGCCATGGCTGAGCTCGACCGTCCGGCTGTTGGCGTCGGTGATGCGGAGCAGTCGACCGTCGGCATCGTAGAACTCGCGCCGTTGCCCGTCGGTGGAGTAGCTGAACCCACCGGTGGGCATCTCGCTGAGGTCGGAGGTGGTGTTGCCCCTGCCGTCGACCCAGGATCCGTCGAGGCGGCGGCTGAAGGTCAAGACCAGACCGTTGGGGCGTTCGAGATAGAAAGTGTCGAGACCGCTTTGGGAGCCGCCGGGGCTGATTGCGAAGTCCCAGCTCGTGCGCCAGGGGCTCGCTCCCGGAGTGAGCAGGGTCGAGGGTTGTTGGGTGTAGGGATTGCTGTTGTAGTGGCGCGAGAAGCTCAGGGTGCGCAGGCCCTCGGCGACGAGGTCGTCCTGTTGGATGTATTGGTTACCGTTGGCCACATTGATCGGATCACCGACGCCGGCCGGCACGGTCGAGAACGAGCTGCTGGTCGACGCCGCCCACGGGTTGCCGTCGTCCCCGCGGCCCTTGCACACCGGGGAGCCCATGCCGTCGTCGAAGTTCGGTGCGCCGCACGAGCCGTCGGGCTGCTGGATATCCCGATCCGGGCAACAGGCGAGGACGGAGTGTTCGGGGGACCTGGTGACTGGACCTTCCTGCCAATGGTAGTCTGAACAACGGCGCTCTTCGGTGCCGATGGTCACCAGGACCTGGCGGAATCCGCAAGCCCGGGGAATGATGTTCTGAGCGCGGCAGGTCTCACGGGCGCATTGGTCGGTCGCCACATGCTGAATCGTGTCGACGCCCAAAGCAGGCACCGGCGGCAGAGGGCAGGGTAGCTGTGCCGAAGCCGGGCCAGCCCAGGCGAGAATGCTGCAAACAACGAAGAAGTATCGAAGAATTCGGATTGACATGACGCACAAACTCCTAAAGAGCACCGCCGGAGCGGAGCCCGAGTGTTTTCGATCTGAAAGCGGAAGACGCTCGCGCAGAACGCAGCGAGCTTCGGAGAAGGGCTTATCGCAAGCGCTGTGCCAGCTCACCAAGCGCCCGTCAGAGTGCTGATTGGCGCTCTGGCAGGCCGTGGTGAAAGTCCGCCGCAAGCGAGAGCGAGAGATTTTTCGCTAGATCAAGACGCCAAACCACAGGAATACTGGAGTATTTCGCGGATTTGGCAACACAGAGATAGCGGAAAAGATCCGCTCGCAGCGCGGCGCGACTTTTGCCACGGCCTGCCAGGGGCCGGGCTTTCTCGCTGCCGCTCAAATCGTCTCAGCGTGTCGCGACACACTTCGCGACACGCGGCGACATCTCGGGTTACTCGATAGGTGGGTCTACGGACACCAGCTGCGCTTGGTCAGCCCGCCGGTCTTGGTGAAGCCGCCGTTGCCGGCGAAATAACCCCGCAGGTCGATGCTGCGGGTGCTCGCCTCGGTCACCGGCTGCACGGCACAGGAAGCCTTGGCCGTGGCCGCCATGGAGAAGCGGTTGGCGAGCTCGGCGAGGGCGCAGGAGGTGACGGACGGGTCGCCCTGGACGTTGGCAGTGGTGAGGCCTGAGGCGCCCAGGGTGGCGGTGGAGGGCGATTTGGCTGGAATAGAGCTGCCCTCCGTGACGCTTTGAGTGGTTGTCTCCAAAGCACCCGGGGCGGCCGTGGCCTCGGCTTCGATGAAGGCAGTGAAACCCTCCTGCTCACCGACTCGATAATGGGCGAGCTCGCTGGCGTAGGCGTCGGCCAGGATCGCCTTGGGTTGGCTGAGTGACGGGGCCACCTCCCGCGCTGCTACCGCCAGGTGGCCTTCGAAGCAGGCGTCGTGCTGGACGGTACCAAGACAGCGCCCCTCGCAGGGCGCCAGGCGCGGCGCCCGCACCTGGAAGCTCACCGCTGAGCCCGGGGTGCCGAGCTCGAGATCGTCCCAGCCGAGGAAGTCCCAGCTGCGCAGGTGCAAGCTGAGGCTGGTCTCGCCACGCGGCATGTGGGTAACGCCGCCGTCGAGCTTCTGCGCCAGGGCATAGTGGCCAGGGCCGTGGGCCTGGCAGCTGACGTTCTCGACCACCTCGTTGAGGATCGGTGCGGGCTCGAACTGGCGATCGATGAAGGGCTTGTCGCGGGTGCGCTCGAGGGTGGTCGTCCACAGGCTGGCGCAGGAGCTCGGGCCGCTCGGGATACCGACACTGGCGTCGAGCCGATCGAGCTGCAGGGCGAGGCTGGCGATCTGGCCGATGAGGTCCGGGCGCGCGGCCGCGATGTCGGCCAGGATGTTGGTCGAGGTCGGCGCGGCGGCGGCGAGCTCGGCGGCCAGCTTGGTCTCGACGACCACGGCGTCGGTGGCGAACTCGCCGGTCGCCCGGTAGCTGCACAGCAGGGGACCGCCCGAGCAGTCGATGCTGACCTGGAAGTCGTAAGGGTCGGTCAGGCCGGCGCTGAGGGTGATGGTGTAGGCCAAGCCGTGCGCCTTGACGGTGGCGAGCGCGGCGACGACGGTTTCGATCGTCATGTCGCCCGGCAGGGGTGTGGCGACCGCTGTCGCCATCACGGCGCCGGCGGGATCGAGCACCGAGAGGCTGATCGGGTCGATCGGCATCATTTCGTCCCAGGCGATAGTGACCAGGAGGTCGGTCGCCACGGCTTGGACATCGACGATCCGAGCTTGCGAGCCCGCCATCTCGGGCAGGCAGTCCTGCGCTGCCAGGGGTGGAGCGAGGGGCAGGGTCGAGCACAGGGTGAGGGTGAAGGTGAGGAAGCGGACGAGCTTCGGTTGACGCTTCGTGGTGAGGATTCCCATCGTCTTGTTCCTTTCTCAGGAGAGGTCATGGGGCAACAGGAGGATCCCGAGGACACAGCCCTGCCAGCCCGAACGCGGCTAAAGATTCCGCGCTCTTCGGGCCATAAGCGGATTCCGCCCCAAAACCGTCTCATCGAATCTGACATTCGATGCATTAGAAGGACCGAACCGACGATTTGTTGATCCAACGTGACAAATCGGCCAACGCCTTTCCGTCTGGGACTCCTTAGAGCTTCACGGCGCCGCCGCGGGCAGGTGATTCGCGGGCGCCGGGAACGCGCAGCGGAATGTCAGACGATAAGGAGCCCGAGATGAGATTGTCGCGCGAGTTTTGGCCGAAGCGTTGGAACGACCCCCGGGAGGCAGCGCAACGACCGGCATCGAATCTGTTGGACGAGATCGAGCGCGAGCTGCAGACCCGCCTCGATCTGATCGAGGCGGAGGACCCTGAGGGCCTGGTAACTTTCCTCGAGGGTGTCGTCCGCCGCCGGCCAGAAGATGCCTACGCGGCCAAAGACCTCGGTGAGGCCTACGTTCTGCAGGGCGAGCCGCTCGCGGCCCTCGAACTGCTGACGCCCCTGCATCGCCGGCATCCGCACTTCGAAGATGTGCAATGGGTTCTTCTCGATGCCCTCTTCGCCGCCGGGCGTGACGAAGACAGCTTCGACTGGATCCGGCGGCCCCCGGTCGTCCG
>JBCCGX010000936.1:0-4322 GCA_039029035.1 Acidobacteriota bacterium
GGCCGCCCGCTGGGTCGCGTCGATCAGCGCCTGCTGCCCTTCCTCGGCCTGGCTTTTCGGGGTCTTCAGCCCGGGGTAGAGCAGTAGCAGATAGGCAGCGAGGGTCGTGGCGATCGCCAGAGTGACACTGTGGGCAGAGCGTTCTCCTCCCGATTGACGCAAGCTGCCAAACGTCACCACAGCGTAGACGATGGTCAGGACGTAGGTGACGGCGCAGCTGGTGCAGAACAGCCCCTCGGCGGCACTGGCGGCAAGCAGGACGACGATCCCTGCGATGCCGGCAGCGGCGGTGAGCTCGATCGCCGCTCGCGCCGCGCCACCGCGCTGTGCCCGCGCCAGGGCGATCAGCGGCAGCACCGTGGCAACGAGCCCCCAGGCCAGCCCCCAGCCGGCCACTGGTAGGCCGGTGAGATCGTGGATCTTGGAGGCGAAGGCGGCCGACCACAAGGTGCCGCAGTCAGTGCTCTCACCGAAGCCGCAGAACGGATCTTCACCGGCGCGCGCGGCGAGGAGCTCGCGCCACAGGAAGATTGCCCACAGGGCGCTGGCCGTGCCCAGGCTGGCGAGAAGGGTGAGAGAACGGGCGCCTTGCGGGGCGGCGGACCTGCTGGCCGTCTCTTCGGCTGTTGTGTCGTCGGCGTTTGGAGAGGTCACGTTCTGGGCTCCTAAGAAAGCAACGTTTCGAGGCTACCGGACGAAGATCCGCTTGTGCCAGGGGACCCCTTCTTCCTTCAGCTGCTGGCGCCGCTCTTTCAAGCGCTTGCGGTCTTCCTCCTGGGCGAGCTTGCTCAAGAACTCGGCGCCTTCAGAGAGATGGCAATCCTTGTACTTCTTGCCGCTGTCGCAGGGGCAGCGTTCGTTGCGACCGATGCGTACCGCGTGGCGTGGGGCAGTCACCACCGACTTGCGGGTCGGCAGCTTGTTCGAGATCCTGCGCGTTTTCTTGGCCATGGAGTATCTTCCGATCGGATCGCGGCAGCAGGTGGGCTACCGCTCGAGCTGGTGAGGTGGGTGGGGCCGATGAAGCCGAGGCAAGACCGTCCACAGCAAGGGATGCGTCACTGCAGAACGGAGGTTGAGTTTCTCACAATGGCCTCTGGGAAGGCCAGCTCAGCCTCCGGCAAGGCCAGTCAGGTCGTTTGACAATCCTTGCCTCGTAAGCTTCAATACGCGAGACCCAAACCGCCTCGTTTCACCACGGCCGTCGGCCGGCGCCGTTTCGCGGCCGACCCGATCAACAACGTGGAGTCCCGCCTATGGCCTACGCGGACAGCCTTAGACGTCGAGCTTTCGGGGAGACCATGCGCCGCGACGCGTGGTGGGTTCAGCCCCTCCTGGTCTTCATGGGCTTGGGAACCTTCGTGGTGTACTCCACCTGGGCCGCCTTCCAGGGTGAGCATTACACCTCTGGGCCCTATCTCTCGCCCTTCTACTCTCCGGAGCTCTTCGGCGATTCGCCCCATGCCTGGTTCGGGCCCAAGCCGGCGATCTGGCCGACCTGGCTGCCCTGGTCGCCAGCGTTCCTGATCCTCTGGGCACCGGCGGGCTTCCGTTTCACCTGTTACTACTACCGCGGCGCCTACTACAAAGCGTTCTGGGGCGATCCGCTCAACTGTACGGTCGGCGAGCCGCGCAAAAGCTACCGCGGCGAGAACTCCTTCCCGCTGATCCTGCAGAACGTCCATCGCTACTTCCTCTACCTGGCGCTGGCCTTCATCGTGATGCTGGCCTACGACTCCTGGAAGGGTTTCTGGTTCACCGCCGCCGACGGCTCGACCTCCTTCGGCATCGGCGTCGGCTCGTTGGTGCTGACCCTGAACGTCATCTTTCTGGGCGGCTACACCCTGGGCTGCCATTCCCTGCGCCACCTGGTGGGCGGGCGGAAAAACTGCCTATCGAATGCGCCGGGGCAGGCGATGAGCTATCGCTGCGTCAGCTGCCTCAATCGCAAGCATATGAACTGGGCGTGGATGAGCCTGGTCTGGGTTGGTTTCTCCGACCTCTATGTCCGCTTGTGCTCGATGGGTGTGTGGACCGATTGGAGAATTCTCTAATGGCGAGCCCCAAGGAACATACGTACGACGTGCTGGTGATCGGTGCCGGCGGCGCGGGGCTACGCGCCGCGATCGAGGCGTCGGCCGCCGGGGTCAAGGTCGGCGTGGTGTGCAAGTCTCTGCTCGGCAAGGCGCACACGGTGATGGCCGAAGGCGGCGTCGCGGCGGCGATGGCCAACGTCGACGAGCGCGATGGCTGGCGGGTGCACTTTGCCGACACTATGCGCGGCGGGCAATACCTGTCGAACCCGCGCATGGCCGAGATCCATGCCCAGGAGGCCCCTGCCCGGGTCAACGAGCTCGAGGCCTGGGGCGCGGTCTTCGATCGGACGAAGGATGGGCGCATTCTGCAGCGCAACTTCGGCGGCCACAAGTACCCCCGCCTGGCTCATGTCGGCGACCGCACCGGTCTGGAGATGATTCGCACCCTGCAGGATCATGCGGTGCATGCCGGGATCGACTTCCACATGGAAGTCACCGTGGTGACCCTACTCCAGAGTGGCGGCCGAGTGGTCGGCGCTTTTGGCTACGAGCGTGAGCTCGGTCGTTTCCACCTCTTCGCCGCCAAGACCGTCGTCCTGGCCACTGGCGGTATCGGCCGTGGCTTCAAGATCACCTCCAACAGCTGGGAGTACACCGGCGACGGTCACGCCCTGGCCTACGACGCCGGGGCCGAGCTGATCGACATGGAGTTCGTCCAGTTCCACCCCACCGGTATGGTCTGGCCGCCCAGCGTACGCGGCATCCTGGTCACCGAGGGGGTGCGTGGCGAAGGCGGCGTGCTGAAGAACTCCGACGGCCAGCGCTTCATGTTCGAGGACATTCCCGACCTCTACAAGAACCAGACGGCCGACAACGAAGAGGAAGGCTGGCGCTACACCCAGGGCGACCGTGACGCTCGTCGGCCGCCGGAGCTCTTGACCCGCGACCACGTGGCACGCTGTATCGTGCGCGAGATAAGGGAGGGGCGCGGCAGCCCGCATGGTGGTGTCTTCTTGGACATTGCGTGGATCAAGGAGCGGCTGCCGAACGGTGCGGAGCATATCCGCCGCAAGCTGCCGAGCATGTACCATCAGTTCAAGGAGCTGGCCGGGATCGACATCACCGAGGAGCCGATGGAGGTCGGGCCGACCACCCACTACGTGATGGGCGGTATTCGGGTCGACGCCGAGAGTCAGATGTCGACCGTCCCCGGCTTGTTCGCCGCCGGCGAGTGCGCCGCCGGCCTGCACGGTGCCAACCGCCTGGGGGGCAACTCGTTGTCCGACCTGCTGGTGTTCGGCAAGCGGGCGGGCGAGCACGCGGCGCGCTTCGCGCAGGAGAACGAGGCCGGCACGATCGATCCGGCGTCGGTCGCGGCGGCGGAGAAGCAGGCGCTGGCGCCCTTCGAGCATGGCGAAGACGCCGAGGGTGCCTACCAGATCCAATACGCTCTGCAGGAGATGATGCAGGACCTGGTGGGTATCGTGCGTAACGAAGACGAGATGGAGCGCGCAGCTGTGGGTATCGGCGAGCTGCGTGCGCGGGCCGAGAAGATCGGCGTGGTGGGCAACAGGGAGTACAACCCCGGCTGGCACACCGCCCTCGATTTGCACAACCTCTTGGTCGTCGTCGAAGGTATTACCCGCTCGGCACTCGGACGCCGCGAGAGCCGTGGGGCGCACTTCCGCGAGGACTACCCTGACAAGGACGAGGCCCTGGGAAAAGTCAATACGGTGGTCGTGCGCGGAGCCGATGGCGCGATGGAGGTGCGGCGCGATCCGGTGCCGCCTTTGAGCGACGAGCAACGGCAGATCATCGAGGAGATGAAGTAATGGCCAGCGCGACATCTCAGCATCCGGCCCGGAGACTCCTCAAGGAGATGAAGTAATGGCCGAAGCAACGTTCAGCATCTGGCGCGGCGACGCGGACGGTGGCGAGCTGGAAGACTTCACCACCGAAGTGTCCGAAGGCATGGTGGTGCTCGATGCGGTCCACCAGATCCAGGCCGAGTCGGCCAACGATCTGGCGGTGCGGTGGAATTGCAAGGCTGGCAAGTGCGGCTCGTGCTCGGCCGAGGTCAACGGCAATCCGCGCCTGATGTGTATGACCCGCCTATCGGATCTCGATCTCGACCAGCCGGTCACCGTCGAGCCGATGAAAGCCTTCCCGGTGATGCGCGATCTTGTAACCGATGTCAGCTGGAACTACAAAGTCAAGAAGAAGATCAAGAAGTTCAAGCCGCGCCAGCCGGACGCCGAAGACGGCACCTGGCGCATGGCCCAAGAA
>JBCCGX010000937.1:0-4312 GCA_039029035.1 Acidobacteriota bacterium
GCCGACCAGGGCCACCAGAGGTAGGCGAGGGTCGACGATGACCAGGCGTCCGTCCTCGGATGCGGCGACGCCGGCCGGCTGCTTGAGCTGTAGACCGGCCGCCGGATAGCGGCTGGTGGCTTGCCACGGCTCCAGGCCGGAAAGCGGCCGCACCACCATTCGGTGCAGCAGACTGAGCCAGCGCACCGCACGCGCTCGGTCCGCCGTGGTCGAGATCTCGGAGTCGTCCCCTTCGGCGGCCAGTCGCTGCAAGACTTCGGTCGCAGCGATCCACTCGCCGGTGCGCACCAGAGCGGTGGCTAGATTGAGGCGCGCTCGGCCGGTGAAGCGGTTGGGCGTCTCGTCTTCGACGGCGGCGAGGAACTCCGAGACCGCGGTTTCGTCTTCTCCCAGGCGGAGGCTGATCTCGCCACTGCGCAGCCGAGCTTCGACCCGCGACGGCAGGTCGGGATAGGTCTCGCGACCAAACAGCAGAGGGACTCGCCGGTAGGTCGCACGCGCCTCTTCCAGGTCGCCGGTGCGCCGCGCTTGCTCGACTTCGATCTCGGCTTGTTTGACGAAGGCTGCGGCGGACTCGAGAGTCCGACCATAGGTCGATTGCAGCTGCTGCAGCGCAGCGCGGGTCCCCGGTACGTCGCCAAGGGCATGGAGAATCTCGACCGCTCGCAGGAGGGCCTTGGACGCCAACCGGTCGGTGGGAAATTGCTGGACCAGGAGCTGGAACTCCTCCAGCGAAGCTTGGATGTCGCCGCCCTGCAGCAGACGCTCGGCTTCCGAGAAGAGGCGCTCAGCGGCCGCATCCTGGGCCGCTACCGGAGAGCCCAGACCGAGAAGCATACAGAGCACGAGCCAGCGGAGCGCTCGACGGAGGACAAGAGAGGGGCGAAGCATCATGGAATTGCTGGGATTGTGGCGGGCTGTTCCGTCGCGCGCCCCCGATCGTCCGTGGATCGAGTCGTGCAGTGGGGAAGGCGGCGAGGTCTTGACGACCGGCGGTCGAGCCAAAGGGTCAGTCGGGCTTTTCGAAGATCTTCTGCCCCGGCCTCGAAACGGTCTTGCGGACCGTCTTGGTTTTGCCGAGAGCTGGCCAATGAAATGAAAACTCGTGCGAGCCGACCACCACACGGCGATCGTTGATCGGGGTGACGTCGACATCGATGCCGTCGATCACGACTTCGCAGTTGGCCGGATTGGCGGTGATCCGAACGGCAACCGCTTTGGGTACCCGCAGCGGAAGTCGTTGATCGCTCTCGACATCGACGATGGTAGTCTGCCGCAAGAAGACCTCTTCTGCAACCAGTTCGACAGTGTGGCGCCCCGGTGTGACCGCGACTTCGCCGTCGCGGAATGGGCCGTGGGTGCGGTTGCCCACCTTGATCGTGACGGGATAGGGCGCCCTGAGGGTCAGCAGACCTGGTGGGGCGCTCGAAGCCAACGGGAAGTGAACACAGGCGCATTCCCGCTGGTCGGCGCGCAGCTCGCTGAGGCCGAAAGACCAGCCTACGGGCTCGTAGCCGGCCAGGTTCAGAGCCAGAGCGTAGCGTCGCCTGGCCTCGAACTCGTGCCGGGCGGGAGTGACCGTACCGGTGTCGCGGCCATCGATGCTGATCGCTGCCCCGGAGGGCAGGCTGGTGATCTCGAGGGTCAGCGTCGTGGCCGCGACTTCGGGCTGCCAGGTGGGTGGCGGGTCGTTGCCGAGCGTCAGCTCGAGCTCGGCAACGGTGTCACCGTCGAGCAGCAGCTCGAGACGCTGCGCCTCGCCGGCGGCGCCACGCAGAGTGACCGCGGCCGGCACCGTCAGTCCGGTATCTCGGTCATTGAGGTAGATGGCGGCGCCGGCGGGTCCGGCTTCGATCTGCAAGGCGTGGTCCAAGACCTTCTCTGCCGGCTGTTCGACGGTGGCGGCCACCGAGCCGGTCGCGGTCGATCCGAGAGAGTCGGTGGAGGCCTCGGTCGGAGCCACCGGCTCCCGGCTGCTGGCATAGTAGCCCGCCCAGGCCATGGCGGCGAGAAAGGCGATGGCGCCGAACAGCCGGGTGAGACCGGAGGTCGGGCGTCGGGCGGGGCGCGGCGTCGGGGTCGGTCCGTCCAAGACGTAGGTCTCGGGTGAATGGCTCGAAGAATCGCCGTCACTCACGGCGCGGGTCGTCGATTTTTGTGCTGTAGGCGGCGGGGCGTCGCTCGTCGGATCCTGCTGCGGCACCGAAACGGTCCCCTGGCTGGCCGTGGGCTCGAGCACCGCGCTGAGCTCGTTGGCCAAGGTCGAGCAATCGGGGTAACGGTCTTCGGGCTTCTTGCTGAGCGCCCGCAAAATGATCTCGTCGACGGCCGTCGGCAACTGAATATTCAGCTCCTGGGGTCGCGGCGGAGGCTCGTGGACGATCTTGTAGAGAATGGCCGAAGGGTGCTCTGCAGCAAAGGGTTGGTCGCCGGTCAGCATGAGGTAGAGAATGACGGCGAAGGAGAACTGATCCGACTTCCCATCGACGTTGCTCCCCATCACCTGCTCGGGCGACATGAAAGCCGGCGTACCGAGCACCGTGCCGGTCATGGTGAGCTCGGAGGTGAGCATTTTGACCAGGCCGAAATCAGTGATCTTTGGGCGTCCATCGCGGGTCAAGAGAACGTTGCCCGGCTTGATGTCACGGTGAACGATATTGTTGGCGTGCGCGTAGTCGAGCCCCGAGGCGATTTGAGAGGCCAGCTTGCAGAGCTCCGGGTGGGGCGGTTTGGGCTCCTTCTTCAATCGTTCGGCGAGGCTCATGCCCTCGACATACTCCATGGCGATGAAGTAGGAGCCGCCACCCTGGCCGACATCGAAGATGGTCACGACGTTGGGGTGCGACAGCTTGCCCGCGGCGCGGAACTCGCGCCGAAACCTCTCCTCGATCTCGCGTCGTCCCTCTTCGTCGTCGCTCGAATCGAGGCGGATCTCCTTGATCGCGACCGTACGGCCGATCAAGGGATCTTGCGCCAGGTGTACAGTCCCCATGCCGCCCCGGCCCAGCACGCGCTGGATCTCGTATCGCCCGAAACGCCTAACGTTACTCAACCCAGAAGATCCTGTCGCTCGATTCGAGTCGCTGTGGGGGTGGTTGTGGCGGGTGGCTGCAGTGCGAAGGGAACATTGAGCTCAGAGACAATGGCGGCCGAAGGGCGCCGCGCAAACGCTGACTCGGAAAGAATCGTTATTGTAGCCGATTCGGACGTCACGGCCGGATCAACATGGCGCCGGCGGATGCAACGCAGTGCGGTGCTCGTGGTTGCACCGCCCAAACCGATTTGGTATATCCAGTGAAATCGTCCAGTAGATCGTCAGCGAAGCTCCAGCGTCCCACGGAGCTCGGTGGCGTTCATCGACACAGTGGCTGCGGCGCCATCGTTTGCGATCGGTCTGCGATTTCGTTGGCCTCTGACGTCAAGAGAAGTGCTTGAGTTTGCTGACCAATCTATCGATTCGCTACAAAGTTGCCGGCACGATCCTCGTCGCGACCCTCTTGTCGCTGGGTATCGGCTTTACTTTGGTGGTGGTGAACAATCTGCAGCTCCTAGAGCAGGATCTGCTGCGCACGACCGCTTTGATCGGCCGCGCGACCGGTGACTATACGGCGATCGATCTGAGCTTCGACGATCTCGAAGGGGCCGAGACCTCTCTCGCTCAGCTGCGCGTCTTCGATTACATCACCGACGCCCATTTGTATGACTTGGATGGTCGGCTGTTCGCTTCCTTCCGGCGTCACACCGACCTCGAAGCGCCGCCGATGGCGCCGGTGGAGCTGTCCGAAATCCGCGGCGACCAGGTGCATTTTGCCGGGCCGGTGGTGTTCGAAGGCGAGCGCTACGGGACGATCTTCGTACGCGGCTCGATCGATGCTCTGGCTGAGCGTCAGCGCCAACATCTGGTGACGATGGCGGCCTTGATGGCAGCACTGGTGGTCGCAGCGGTGATTCTGGCCTATGCCCTGCAGGGCTTCGTCTCCCAGCCGATCCTTCACCTGGCCGAGCTGGCCCAACAGATCTCGACCCACAACGACTACTCGCTGCGAGTCGAGCGGCCGAGCAACGACGAGATCGGTAGTCTCTACGACAGCTTCAACGAGATGCTGGCACAGATCCAGCAGCGGCAGGAGGAGCTCGAACGCTCGAATCGAGATCTCGATCAATTCGCCTATGTTGCCTCGCACGATCTCAAGGCACCGCTACGCGCCATCTCCACCCTCGCCGGTTGGATCGAAGAGGATCTCGAAGGACGCTTGACCGCGGAAGGCAAGGATCAGATGCGCTTACTGCGTCGTCGGGTGGCGCGGATGGA
>JBCCGX010000938.1:0-4293 GCA_039029035.1 Acidobacteriota bacterium
CCACCTCGAGCGCCAGGCCGAAGTCGGTCAGCTTGACCTTGCCTTCCGGGCTCAGCACGATGTTCGACGGCCGGATGTCACGGTGCACGACGCCATGGTTGTGGGCGAAGGCCAGGGCCGAGGCGACCTGTCGTATGACGTTGCGGATCTGCGGGAAGGTGAATCGCTTGCCGGTCTCGGCCAGCACGTCGAGGGACTTGCCCGCCAGTCGCTCCATGATGATGAAGAAAGTGGCGAAGGCGTCTTCCGTATCGTAGACCTCGACGATATTCGGGTGCCGCAAGCGGCTGATGATCTTGGCCTCGTTCTGGAAGCGGGCGCGGAACCGTGGCCGGTAGGCCACTCGGTGCGACAGCATCTTGATCGCCACCGCACGCTCCAGCGACGGGTGGATACCGTGGTAGACGATCGAATTGCCGCCGCGCCCCGCTTCGCTCAGCAGGCGGTACTTGCCGACGTGGCGGATGGTGCCCGAGCGCACCAGACGCTCGCCGAGGATGGCGGTCAGGAACTGCGCCACATCGGCATGCTGACGGATCAGGCGGTCGACGGCGTCGCGCGGGAAGACGATGCAGGTGCAATCGGTGACCGCGATGACATCGGCATTGCGGGTCTCGCCGGTCAGCAAGGCCATCTCGCCGAAGATCTGCTTCGCCCCGAGTTGGGCCACGAAGAGCTGCCGCCCCTCCTGATCGAAGACCGGAATCTGGACCTTGCCATCCGCCAGCAGGTACATGCAGTCGCCCGGCGTGCCGCGGCGGACGATGACCGTCCCCTCGGTGTAGCGCTGCACCAGGGTCTCGCGCGCCAACCGCTCCGCAGATTCCTGCGAAAGTCCTTGAAAAACCGGAACCTGTTTCAAAAAAGCGGCAATATCCATCGAGTCTCCTGGGGGCCCCATCTCTACAGCTCCACCCGTGGGAAGTCAAGGCAAAGCCGGTCGAGAGCGCATAAGATGGGCCAGATTCTGTCGATCCACTTTACCTCGGATGCCTATGCAAACCATCGAGAACGTACTCCAAATCGCTGTCGACATCGCCTGGGGAGTTCCTCTTTTGGTGCTCCTCCTGGGCGGCGGCCTGGTCCTCACCGTGCGGTCGCGCTTCCTCCCCTTCTTCGGTGCCCGCCACGCCCTCGACGTCCTGCGCGGGCGCTACGACCGGCCCGATGATCCGGGTCAGATCAATCACTTCCAAGCCCTCGCCACGGCCCTCTCCGCCACCATCGGGCTGGGCAACATCTCCGGCGTGGCGATCGCCATCACCCAGGGCGGCCCGGGGGCGGTGTTCTGGATGTGGATGGCGGCCATCGTCGGCATGGCGACGAAATTCTTCAGCTGCACCCTGGCGGTGATGTACCGCGGCCGCGACAGCCGCGGCCGGATCCAGGGTGGGCCGATGTACTTCATCGAAGAGGGCCTGGGACGCCGCTTCCGCGCCCTGGCGATCCTGTTCTCGATCTGCGGCATGATCGGCTGCCTGGGCATCTTCCAGAGCAACCAGGTGGCAGGCATCCTCGAGGCCACTTACGGCGTCGAGCCGGCCGCCACCGGCATCCTCTGCATGGTCCTGGTCGCGGCCGTCAGCTTCGGCGGCATCACCCGCATCGGCAAGGTGGCTGGCCGCCTGGTGCCGCTGATGTGTAGCCTCTACCTGATCGGCGCGGTGCTGGTGGTGATCCGCAACATCGAGCTCGTACCAGCAGTGTTCGGGCAGATCTTCCACGACGCCTTCAACGGCACCGCGGCCGCCGGTGGCGCGGCCGGCATCGCCTGGATCCAGGTGGTCAAGACCGGCGTCAAACGCGCCGCCTTCTCCAACGAGGCCGGCCTCGGGACCGCGCCGATGGCCCACGGTGCCGCCAAGACCTCCGAGCCGGTGCGCGAAGGGCTGGTGGCGATGCTCGGCCCGTTCGTCGACACCATCATCGTCTGCTCGCTGACCGCCTTCGTCATCCTGTCGACCGGCCTGTGGCGTGGCGGCGAGGGCATCCAGGGCGTCACCCTCACCGTCGACGCCTTCGAATCCGTCCTCGGCGGCTTCGGCCGGCTGATCCTGGTCGCCATGGTGGTGCTCTTCGGCTTCACCACCATGGTCGGCAACTCCTACTACGGTCGCAAATGCTTCGCCTACCTCTTCGGTGCCGAACGCGCTCGAATCTACGACGCCTTCTACATGGGCATGCTGCTGGTCGGCGCCACCTGGAGCGTCTCCGCGGTGATCAACCTGATCGACACTGCCTACGCCCTGATGGCTCTACCCAACATGATCGCCACCCTGTGGATGGCCCCGCGGGTGATGGCGGCGACAAGGAAATACTTCAAGAAGATGGCATCTCCTTGATCCGCACATCGGTCTGGGCGAAGGGAATCTCGATGCCGAGTTGTTCGAAGGTCTTGTAGACCTCCATGTAGAGCTCGTGGCTGAGCTTGCCGCGCCGCACCGGGCTGTCGATCCAACATAGAAGCTCGAAATCCAGGCTCGAGGCGCCGAAGGCACGCATCCGCACCCGCGGTGCCGGGTGCGGCATGATGTGATCGTGCTCGATGGCGATCTTCTGCAGCACCTCGCAGACCTGGTCGACGTCCGAGCCGTAGGCGACACCGACCTTGATGCGGATGCGCTCGCTCTCCGCCGGCCCGCCCGACTCGTTGATGATCTTGGCGTTGGCGATCAGCGCATTGGGCACGGTGATTTCGATGTCGTCGCGGGTCAGGAGCCGGGTGCTGCGGATACCGACGTTGGTCACCATACCGCGCTCGCCAGTAGGTAAGACGACGAAGTCGCCCAATTTGTAGGGCGCATCGGCGACGATGAAGAAGCCGGCAAAGAGGTTGGCCAGGGTGTCTTTGGCGGCGAAACCGACCGCGATGCCGACGACACCGGCCGACGCCAGCCAGGGCGCCGGATCGATCTCCCAGACCATCAGCAAGACATAGGTGGCGCCGCCGAAGACCAGCAGCTTGAGGGTGATCTCGAACAGCGGGATGGTGCGCTCTTCGACGAACTCGAAACGATCGCGAATGCGACCGAGGGCATCGAGCACCAAGCGGCAGACGGAGAAACCGGTGAACAGCCAGGTGAGCACGACGATCGACATCAGGATGTTGACCACCGTGTCGGTGAAGCCGTTCGGCAGGCCTAGGGTCTTGGTGGCCAGCGCCAGAGCACTCAGGAAGACGGTCTGGAAGACCGGCCGGTGGAGGTAGGCGATCAGTTTGTCGTCGAAGCTCGTCGCGGTCTTCGCCGCCAGCCGCGCCAGACCCCGAGTGATCACCATCTGGGCGATCTTCGCCGCTAGCAGCCCGAGCACGACGAGGGCGAAGAAGCCGACGAGCGGGTGCTGGTCGATCATCTCCCAGGTCTTGGTGATCGGCTCCGGAACCCAGGCCGGCAGTTCCAACGAGGACGGTTCTGCGCTCGACGGGTCTGGGCTCGAGGCCGTCTCGGCCGAGCCCGAGCTGCCGCCGGATCCCGACGGTCCATCCTGCCCGCTGACGTTCCAGAGTTGCCGCAACTTCTCCAACATACCCGCCGTCTCCTCTTCAGTGGCCCAGATCTGCACTGCTGCGTCGTCGTGGGCGATCATGCCATGTCGGCCGCCCGGTCACAATCCGCCGTGAGCAATGTTGGAGCCCCCACCCAGGGCTTACGCCCTGGGCTATTGTCTTCACCTTCCGGGCTCCGGAGCCCCGCGTGGGGCGGCATCCTGGAGCTCACGCGATCCACCCTGAGGGCCCGAAGCCAAGCCAGCCTGTAACAAATTCCCGAGCCTCGGCGTTGTCCCTTGCAAGGACCATCGAGCCCTGCGTCCTGCGCGACGCGTTCATGGATCCGCCGATCGAGCCGTGATCCGCGGCCTGCCACCAACGAGGGGACACTATGTTTCAGGCGCTATACCGAGAGTTGATCCACGCCCTGCGCGTCATCGCCAAAACACCGGGCTTATCATCGATCGCCATCCTGTCCCTCGCCCTCGGTATCGCCGCCACGACCACCACATTCAGTCTCTTCCACTCGTTTCTGCTGCGCCCTCTACCCTACGCCGACAGTGAGCGCCTGGTGGTGGCCTGGGAGAGCCAACGCAGCCGCTCCGAGGATCGGCGCGCGGCGACACCGGCCAACTACTTCGACTGGAGCGAGCAGTCGAGCTCCTTCGAGGCGCTGATCGCGGCCGAGTTCAGCTCGGCCACCCTGACCGGCCTCGAGCGCCCCGAGCAGTTGGGGATCGGGCGCGTCACCCCCGGCTTCTTCACCGTTCTCGGCGCCCAGCCTCTGCAAGGCCGCGCTTTCC
>JBCCGX010000939.1:0-4276 GCA_039029035.1 Acidobacteriota bacterium
AGGCGGCAAGCTCTCTATCGGACGAAGATCCGGCGGCACGGATTTCACTCGCCAATCCGGACGATGCAGGGTCGCTGAGTGGCAGCAGTCGAAGATCAGAGTCAGGTGTGATGTGACCGCGAGCACGCCCGCAGCCCAATGGTTGATCTCATCGTCGCTGATGTCGCGGTTCTCCGCCTTCGTCCGACCACTGTCGACCGGGACGAGGGTTTCGTCGAGCCCATCGCCCTCATCGCCTTCGCGGTCTGTCATCTGAGAGCCGTGGCCGGAGAAGAAGACAACGACCTGATCTTCGGATCGGACGCGCTGGCTGAGACGCTCCAAGGCGTCCAAGATCGCGCGTCGGGTCGCTTGGGGTCCGAGGAGCCGATCAACACCGTCGGGCGAGAAACCGCAGGCTTCGACCAGCGCCTCAGCCATCGCTCGGGCGTCATTGATCGCACCGGCGAGCTGTGACTCCCGTCCGAAGCGCGGGTACTCGTCGATCCCGATCACCAGCGCGAGGCGCTGGCTCATGGGTCGTGCAGGCTCGCGATCGGCAGCCGCACCGCCGGATCGCCGAGTAGGGACCAGCTGCGGGCGTCGTGAAACGCTAGCCATAGATCGAGCGGATCGAGCCGACTTTCCCCGGGCTCTATTTTGAGCTGCGCCCAGGTGACCGCGAGATCGGCGAATCGCTGGCCGAAGCCATCGAGTGCCTCGCCGAGGCGCCGGCCATCGAGCAGGGCGTCGATCGCATCCTCGAAGGGGCCGTCTTGTCGCACTCCACGCCAGAAGCAGGAGGCTTCGAAGGCGCGGCCAACATGACCGAGCACCGCAGCGCAATCGCCCTCCCGGCCCAGCAAGCGCTGCGCAAGGGCGGCGACGAATGGCTGCGGGGTGAGTTCCCACGCGGCTTCCAGATCCTCTGAATCGTAGCGGTCAATGGTTGGCGTACCTGCTGTGTGGCAGCCAAAGAGCACAGCCATTCCGGCCCCCGCCCCTTGCGGCAGATCTTTGCCGGCGACGGTCATCTCGGGCGGGACTCCCTTGGTCCACTGCACGGGGCCAGGCCAATCAGCGCACAGAATGGCGCCCTGCCGAGACCGCTGGCGTCGGTGACCCTTCGCGTAGCCCACCGCGTGGCCGACGATGAAGAAGAGATCCGGCGACAGCCCGAACAGGTCGAGCAGCTCTGCACGGGTCGCCTCTCCACCGATCACTGTCTTGCAGCAGGAGCTTCTCTCGGCCAACCGTCGCGCCATGGGCCGGGCGAGGTGCTCGGTGCAGATTGCCGTCGCCAGATCGTCCGGGTGGGTGGGTGCGAACATCACTGAACGCGGCCGGCGTTTCCCTGGCCTGTCGTCCAGACGCGCGACGCGCTCCGCGTAGGCGGCCAGGTCGTCCACGTTGTCGAACGCCAGGCGGCCGACGGCGTGCGGCACGTCGAGATCGAGCTCGAAGCTGAAAGGAAGGTGCTCGGGATTGCCGACCAGGAGCAGATACCAGGGGACCTGCCGGGGTTCCACGCGTCCGTGGCCAGAGCGTAGGCGATTGCGGAAGTCGGCCGACGACTCACCCCTTAGATAGGTCAGCTCTTTGTACTTGCTCCTGGCCTGTCGCCGCCTTTTCGCAAGGAGCGGCTGTAGCGCTTCGCGGATGTTGGCATGGACGCCTTCGGGAAAGACGACGCCCCAGCCGGCGCTCCGCAAGTTGCTACTGGCAATCCCGTAACGCGGCGGCCGGTCGAGCCCCAGGATCTTCTTGGCCCAGCGTCGCGCCCGGTCCGCCGGAATAGGGTCCAGGGGTCGGCCGGACGAGCCATCCACTCCCAGACATCGCAAGGTGTCATGCATGGGATTTGAATCTCCGGTCCGACCCCGAGGTCGGGTCAGCTGCCGGGTTCCTCCATGCCGCCGGTCTTCGGGTCAGACATGGGATCGCCTTCCGGATCTTCGTTTCGAACTGGCTCGAATCCATAGAGATGCATGAACTTCCTCCTTTGGGATCTTCGGACGTTGATTGGACAACCGCGGTTGTCAGGTAGGACCCCCCGAAGCGGAGAAGGTTGAAACGATCATGCGCCGGGTGTGGCACGCCAATCGCCGAGCAGGATGAAGGCCGCCCACTCGGAGGCTGGGCGCTGTCGAGCGATGACGTCTTTCTTCACCGCTCGCAGGGCCGCAGCCGGTGCCAGACCGCCTTGCAGTTGACGGTGCAGGTCGATCATCAGCTGGGCGGTCAACGTGTCGTCCACCGCCCAGAGGCTGGCGATGACCGTCGAAGCTCCTGCGGCGAGAAAGACACGCGGTAGCCCGAGAATTCCTTCCCCGGCCAGCGACGAGCCACCGGCGCTTTGGCAGGCGCTGAGGATGACAAGCTGACCACAGAGATCGAGCGACGCCACATCCTCGTAAAAGAGGTCGCAAGGTCTGAGGATCTCGCCCTGATCATCGAGGCAAGACAGGGCGATTTTGGAAAGCTGCGGGTTCTCTCGGTGGCTGCGGGCGTGCGACGCAATATGGAGGATTGGATGGTGGGCAGCTGCAGACAAAACCCGGTCTCTGGTCGCTTCGTTGCCTGTGTAGACGGAGGCACCTCCGGAATAGAGCGCGGCGATCGCCCCCACCTCTTCGGCGCTCGCCGGTAGTCGCTGGAACTCGAGAACCTCGTCGGGTTGGCGAACGTCTTCGACGCCTTGCGGCCAGCGCTCGTCTCGGCGCGAGCCGAAGATCGGGTCTCCCAGCAAGAACGGATCTCGACGATCGAACGCACAACTCGCATGCGTCTGCCTCAACCGAGCAAGCACCGCATGGGATGGCTCGTAGACGACTTCGTGGCTCTCGATCAGGAAACGCTCGGTCCCTGGGTGGCGCAGGGCCTCGAACGGGAGATTTTCGAAGGCACCGTCGGCCACGATCACCAGCCGTCGATAGGGGGCGATCTCAGCTGCGATCGGCCCCAGCAGCAAACGGCTCAGTTCGACGATGTTTCGTTCGGCACGGACCTGGTCGCGCACCAACCCTGGAGTCAGGTCCAGGCGAACTTCTTCAAGCAGCTCCTCCAGGTCTGCGCGTCCGCCTGGAAGGGCCGCCACCTCCGCCCTGTCGCGACGTCGGATGAGAACGTAAGCGCTCTCTCGACCGAAGGTGAGAGAAAGGGCCAGCGTCTCGTCGTCGAGTACCGCGTCATAGTCGGCAGGGGCAAGCGACACTCCCGAGTCCGCCGGTCCACGGAGCTTGGTTCGCAGCCAATCCAGCCGCAGGCTCTTGTCTCGCAGTCGCTGCACGTGCTCTTGGCGCCTGCTCTCCGGCGCCGATGGGTCGAGCAAGTCGAGGTCGACAAGGGCAGAAAACAGCTCTTTTCTTGCCTGCTCGAGCTCTTTTGCCACCGCTGGACCGGGCCGGGATGCTTGTCCGCGGTTCCGTGCTTCGGTACTGGCGAGCAGGCCCCGGGCGCGGAATTCTTCGAACACCCGGCTGAACTCCTCGGTCTGGTTCTGAGCGAAGGCCAGATCGAAGCGATGTCGGAAGTACTTGGCCCGCACGGCGAAGAACTCGAGACCCATCTCGCTCCATTCGTTACGCACTGCCTCGATCGCCAGCAAGCCGCGATCGGCCGTTTGCTGCGATCCCTCTGCTTGTCCGATCCTCAGTAGGGCGCGCGACTTCAAGAAGCTTGCATGGACGAAGAAGTTCAGATCCGGGCTATCGGCTTTCTGGAAGAGCCGAGTTGCCTCGTCGATGAGAGCCAGGCTCTCGTCCCACCTGTCACGATGGAGCTCCATCTCGGCCCGGTCAGCAAGGATGTTAGCGATCCAGCGGGGATTTCCCGCCGCGATATGCATCGCCCGGCTGAGGGCCTCCTCGGCAGCCGAAAAGCGACTCGCTTCGAAGTCGAGCCGTGCCCGCGCCATCCAGACCGAGGCCCGAGTGCCGTTGCTTGCCTGATCGAGCTCGCTGAGAGCCCGAGCGATGGCTTCCTCGGCTTGGTCCAATTCACCTCGTAGTCGATGGATCCGAGACGCCGTGAGGTAGCCTTCGGCAAGGCGCTTCCGGCCCTCCGCGCTATGGAGTTGCCGGTGCCAAAAGCGTTCGAGAGAATCCATGGCTTCGTCGAGCCGATTCATCCTGAGGAACAGCTGGCCCCACTGCATGAGGAGAAACTCGTGGAGGTCCGGGTAGCCGGGTCCCGCCGCCGCCAGCGCCCTGTCCGCTTGCTCCATGCGTTCGAAACTCTCGAGCAAGCGACCCTCGACGCCCGCCACCGTCGCCAGGCCGCTGTGCGCCCACCCTTC
>JBCCGX010000940.1:0-4273 GCA_039029035.1 Acidobacteriota bacterium
ACGAGCTGCCGCTCGGCTCTTGCGGAGCGGTCTCGGCGGTGACCGTGCATCCCGAGAACCTGGCGTACGTGATCTACACCTCGGGGTCGACCGGGCGCCCCAAGGGCGTGCTCGTAGAGCACCGTTCGGTAGCCAACCTGTCGGTGGTCCTGGCCGATGCGATCGACGATGGCCTGGCCGGAAAGGGACCCTTGCGGGTTGCTGTCAACGCGCCTTTGGCTTTTGACGCGTCGATCAAACAGGTGATCCAGCTCCTTGCCGGGTCGACTCTGGTGCTCATCCCCGAGGCTGTGCGGGCCGACGGCCAGGCCCTCGTCACCATCCTCGACCGCGAGCGAGTCGACGTCTTCGACTGCACACCCTCTCAATTGCGCCTCATGCTGGCCGCGGGGCTGTGCGAAGACGAGGGCCCGGCCTTCCCGCAGCGAGTTCTGTTGGGAGGTGAGCCGATCGACGGTTCGAGCTGGGAGCAGCTGGCAGGGGATCGGCGCTCGTACTTCAACGTCTATGGCCCCACCGAATGCACGGTAGATACCACCGCTCGCCGCATCACCGCGGAGACGGCACCGAGCCTAGGCCACCCCTTGGCCAACATCCGGGTCGAGATCCTCGATGCGCGCTTGCGGCGGCTGCCGCTCGGAATGGCCGGCGAGTTGTGCATCGGCGGGGCCGGAGTGGCGCGGGGTTACCTGGCGCGAGCGGGCCTGACGGCCGCCTGCTTCGTGCCCGATGCCTTCGCCAGGGAGCACGAGCCCGGATCACGGATCTACCGCTCGGGCGACCAGGCGCGATTCGGAGCGCAGGGCGAGATCGAATTTATCGGCCGTCTCGACGGTCAGGTCAAGCTCCGCGGGGTGCGCCTCGAACTCGGCGAGATCGACTTCGCTCTCACCCGGCATCCTGGTGTGGCCGAGGCGGTGACGGTGGTGCGCGACGATCCGCCGATCGGTCAGCGTCTCGTCGGCTACGTGACGCCCGTCCGTCCCGGCGAGTCGGCCGAGGAGCGGCCCGAGGCGAACCCGTCGCACCCAGACCCGAGTGCTCACGATGAGGAGCTCTCCTCCGAGGGGCTGCGGGGCTTTTTGCGTCGCACCCTGCCGGAAGTGATGGTGCCGACCAACGTCGTGATACTGGATCAGCTACCCCTGACCGTGAACGGCAAAATCGATCGTGCCGCATTACCGGCTCCCGAGGCCGAGGAGCGACCGATCCAGGAGGCTCGGACGCCGAGCGAAGAGCTCCTGGTCGGGATCTGGTCGGAGCTCTTGGGGCGGGAGCGGGTTGGCACCGAAGATAACTTCTTCGAGCTCGGCGGACACTCGCTCCTAGCCACCCAGGTGACTTCGCGGGTGCGCTCGGTCTTCGGCGTGGAATTGCCCCTGCGGGTCCTGTTCGAGCATCCGACCGTGGCCGGTCTGGCGGTCGAGCTAGATGCCGCCTCGCGGGCGGAGAGTGGAGTCGTTGCACCGCCGATCGAACGCCTGGGTCGAGAGACGGCGCCGCTTTCCTTTGCCCAGCAGAGGCTGTGGTTCATCGATCAAATGGAGCCCGGCAGCCCGAAGTACAATTTACCCTCGGCGCTACGCCTGACGCGTGAGCTGCGGATCGATGCACTTGCGGCGACCTTTAGCGAGATCGTGCGCCGGCACGAAACCCTGCGTACGAGTTTTCCGACCGTCGACGGTAAATCAGTCCAGGTGATCGCCCCACCGGCCCCGGTGCCACTGCCGGTGATCGATCTCGAAGGGTTGGACGAAGAGCGCCGAGACGCCGAGGCACAGCGGTGGGCCGCGGCCGCATCCAACCGGCCGTTCGATTTGCAGCGCGGGCCGGTGCTACGGCTTGCGATCCTGCGCCTCGCGGCGGCGGATCATGTCTTGCTGCTGACCATGCACCACATCGCGGGCGATGGGTGGTCGATGGAGATCCTGATCCGGGAGGTGTCGACCCTCTACGCGGCCTTCGTCGCCGGCCGCCCCTCACCCTTGCCGGAGCTGCAGTTCCAATATGCCGACTACGCGGTCTGGCAACGGCAATGGCTCTCGGGGGAGGTCTTGAAAGCGGAGGTCGAACATTGGCGGAGCCGACTCGCGGGGGCGCCGCCGGTGCTCGAGCTGCCGAGCGACCGGCCCCGGCCCGCAGTGGCCAGCTATGGGGGCGCTTCGCTGCCGTTGCGGATATCGGACGAGTTGATGGCCTCTCTCTCGGCCTTGTGCCAGCGCGAAGGTGTGACCCTCTTCATGCTGCTGCTGGCGGTTTACCAGGCTTTACTCAGCCGTTGGAGCGGCCAGACGGACATCTCTGTCGGCACAGCGATCGCGGGCCGCAATCGCGAGGAGACCGAGGGATTGATCGGGTTCTTTGTCAACACTTTGGTGTTGCGCCTGCGCCTGGACGAGGATCTGGAGGTCCGATCGTTGCTCCGAAAGGTGCGTGAAGAGACGCTCGAGGCACAGGCCCATCAAGAGCTGCCTTTCGAGAAGCTGGTGGAGGAGCTCCAGCCGAATCGCAACCTGAGTCATACGCCTCTGTTTCAAGTGACCTTCGGTTTTCAGCGCACGATGTCGGAAGAAGTCGTCGAGACGATGTCGGGCATCCGCCCGATCGTGATACCCAGGAATTCGGCGAAATTCGAGCTGGCCATGGCTCTACGGCAGCAGAGCGGCCGGCTCTCGGGGGGCCTGAGTTACGCGACCGATCTCTTCGATCACACGACGATCCTCCGTATGTCGGAGCATTACGTGGCCCTGTTGGGAAACCTCGCCGACTCGCTGGAGAGCCGTTTCCTCGACCTCGAGATACTGTCGCCGGGCGAGCGGTTCCAACTCGTGGTGGACTGCAACGACACCCGCGCCGAAGCGCCTTTGAGCCGATCGATCACTGCGTTGTTCGACGAGCGGGTGGCGAACGCCCCCGAAGCGGTGGCTGTGATCTTCGAGGGCGAGACACTGACCTATGGCATGCTCGCCCGCCGGGCCGAGGCGCTGGCGCATCGATTGCGAGCCGCTGGGGTAGGTCGCGGCGACTTCGTGGCGCTCTACGCCGAGCGTTCCCCGAGCCTGTTGATCGCGCTCCTCGCCATCCTCGAGACGGGCAGCGCTTACGTGCCGCTGGACCCCGGCGATCCGCCGGAGCGGCTCGCCGCCATATTGCGGGAGCTCGGCTCGCCGTTCTTGCTCAGTGCACCCGAAGGGATCGATCAGCTGCCATCAGGCGGGTTCAGGCCGTTGCCCCTCGATGCGGCGCCGACCGCGATCGAGGGAGCGAGCCCACCGGCTCAGAGAGTCGAAGTGACGGGCGACGACGCGGCCTACGTCATCTTCACCTCCGGCTCCACCGGCCGACCGAAAGGCGTCGCGGTGCCCCATCACGCCGTGATCCGCCTGGTGCGTGGTGCCGACTATGTGCAGTTGGGCGTCGGATCGCGCGTCGCCCAGGCCTCTGTCGCCACGTTCGATGCCGCCACCTTCGAGATTTGGGGAGCGCTGCTCAACGGCGGCGCGCTCGTCGGCGTGCCGAAGGAGAAGCTGCTGACCGCTTCGAGCTTGTCGACGGAGATTCGACGTCAGCGGATCGATACCCTCTTCGTGACCACGGCTCTGTTCAATCAATTGGTTGCCGAAGAGCCCGGGGTGTTCTCAGAGCTCGAAAATCTACTCTTCGGCGGCGAGGCGGTCGACCCGAAGCGGGTCTCCGAGGCCCAGGCCAGCCGGCCGCCGAGGCGCTTGCTGCACGTTTACGGTCCGACAGAGACGACGACTTTTGCGACCTGGTACAGGGCGAGCTCGGCAGCGAGGCGTCAACGGACCCTGCCCATTGGCTGGCCGATCGCCAACTCGTCGAGCTACGTGCTCGATCGGGGGTTGCGGCCCGTGCCGATCGGAGTGGTGGGCGAACTGTTGCTCGGCGGCGAGGGGTTGAGCTGGGGCTATTGGGGACGACCCGGGCTGAGCGCCTCGCGCTACGTACCCGATCTCTTCGGTGCTCCGGGCTCGCGGCTCTACCGATCGGGCGACCTGGTGCGCTCGACCGTCGAAGGGGCGGTCGAGTTCGTCGGCCGGGTCGATCACCAGGTCAAGCTGCGAGGATTCCGTATCGAGATGGGCGAGATCGAGGCCGTCTTGAGCACCCATCCGTGGGTGCGCGAGACCGTCGTCGTGCTGCGCCACGACCCGCCGGCACCGAAACGCCTGATCGCCTACTGGGCCGGCGCTGGAACCTCGGCGGTCGACGAAGGACGGCTGCGGGATTTTCTGGTTCCCAAGCTGCCGGA
>JBCCGX010000941.1:0-4271 GCA_039029035.1 Acidobacteriota bacterium
AGCGAAGAGCAGCTCGGTTCCGACGGCGGGTACATCCACCTCACCCAGAGACCGGCCGAAATCTTGCTGGAAAGCATGGCCGTCGAAGGTCAGCAGGCCGCGGGCGAAATCGAGCCGCTCGCCGGACCAATCGACGATCTGACCGGAGACCGCAGCGACATCGTCCGGCGCCTGGGCGAGGGCTTGTATCAAACTGCCCAGCCATTGCGGCTGCGGACGGGTATCGTTGTTGAGGAAGACGATCAGATCGCCCTCGGCTTCCTCGACCAATCGATTGTTGCCGGCGCAGAAACCGAGATTGACCGGGCTTTCGATCAATCGGACTTCCGGATGGTGCTCTCGCACCCAGGCGCCCGTGCCGTCGCCGGAGCCATTGTCCAGCACGAGCACCTCGAACTCGTAGCCCGGATCGTCCTGCTCGCGTAACGCCGGCAGACAGATCTCGAGGTGCTGTCGGCCGTTCCAGCTGAGGATGGCGACCGAGACCTTGCGTCGGCTCATCCGGCCACCGTCCGGCGCAGCCAACGCCGCATGCGAAAACCCAGATCATCCGGCGGCGCCACGGTGGGTGGCCTGAAGGCGAACTCTTCCTTGGTGGGATCGGTCTCGGGCGCACGGCAGAAGCGCACCAACGGCGCGAGCACCTGCTGCCAACGAAACCCGTTCACCAGCTGCTCACCGGCCTGTCGCCGAGCGGCGACCTCGTCTGCATCACTCAAGACTTGGCGGAAGGCCTCCGCCAAGGGCGCTGCTTCTCCCGGTGGCACGACCCAGCCCGCACCGTGATGGTGCAGCATGCGGCTCATCGCACCGCCCCCCGAGGCGATCACAGGGCAACCCGCCACCAGAGCGTCGAGGTATCGGGTTCGCAGAGAAAGGCGGGTCTCGAGGTTGAGGGTGTGGGTGGTCACCAGCAGGTCGACTTCGCGTAGCAGATCGTAGCGTCGCTCGGCGCTCACCCAGTCGACCAAGCGCACGCGCTCGTTCCAGTAGCCACGCTGCTCGCACCAAGCCTGGACCTCACGGGCGAGCTTCTGTGGCGTGCTGTCTGGGTTCGGGTTACGGATGAAGTAGAGCACCCAGCTCGGCTCGTCCAGGATTTCCATGGCTTCGAGCACCGGCCAGGGGTCGTACCAATCGTAAAGGCCGCCGAAGAGCAGCCTCTTCTCGCCGGGCTTCTTGTCGGACAGCAGCTGCCGCCGCAGCGGCAGAGTCTCAGGCACCCCGAAGGGCACCAGGGCAATCAGCTGCTGGAGGTCGGGATCGTCCTGCAGGCGTCGCGGGTTGAGGCGCCCGAGTGCTGCCAAGAACCCGAGGTAGAACTGGCGCTGCTCGTCGCAAGAGCAGAGGAAGAAGTCGCCGCGGGCGAGCTGTAGGACCCAAGTGGCGTGATCGTTGCGATAGACGTCGAGCCCCAGGGTCTCGGCATAGTGCAGATTCTCGACCAGGAACGGATCGTAAAGATCGATCGCGGTCGGCAAGTCCGGCGCTTCCAACAACAGATCGTTGGCCAGCTGCCCCTGGGCCACCGCGCCATCGCAGTCCTTGACCAACTCTTGCAGACGACCGCGCTCGAAAGCCCGCAGATCGGTCAGCGGCAAGTCGAGCTCGCGGGCCTCGGCGATCTCCCCCGGGGTCAGCAAGACGACCTCCACCCCATGCTCCGGCAGTCGCCGGGCCAGCTCCTGGTAGCGGATCCCGATCCCAGCCATGCGACGACGCAAGGGCTCGGACGACAGCAGAGCGATGCGCGTCACGCCTTGCGCCTCTGCCACCACTGGTGGAGCTGCCAAGCCTTGGTCGACTCCATGGCCTTGATCAGGTCGCCCAGCCGCTCGATCTCGCCGTAGGTCTGGCGCAAGGTCGTCGACTGCTCGTCCACCGCCGCAGTCAGCTCGCGCACCTGCTGTTGCAGGCCCAGAAGCTCCGCTTCTCTCTGGCGCCACTCTTCGCGTGCCCGGCGCTCCGAATCCTCCAGCACTCGCTGGTGCACTTCGAGGCCGGTGAGCTTGCCGTTGAGCTGATGGTAGCGCTCCTCGCCGCGTCGCAGCTCGTCTCGGCGCTGCTTGAGCTCGCGCCGTTGCCGGTCGACCTCCTCATTCGCTTGGACCGAATCGGCGCGCAGACGGTCGATGGCGCGCGCCAGCGTCGCCGCCGCGGGCTGACTGCCATCGTCCTGGTCGGGCCGCGGCCCCAACGCATGCTTGGCGATGACCTTCGCCTTCATGGCGAGAAAATCGCCACGCTCGCGAGGTCGTTCACCGAAGATATGGTGACCGCCGCCGCGAAAGTGGCGGTACTCGCAGGTGACGCGCGCCAGATGGTGGAACGACGTCAGGGACGCGAGACGGATCAGGTAGTCCCAATCCTCGAAGAACGGCAGGGTCTCATCGAGATCACCGGTTTGCTGGGCGAGCTGCCGGTCGATGATCAAAGTGTTGAACGGGATGTAGTTGTCAAACAACAGCAGGTCGGGATCGAAGTCGCGGCTGTAGGGCAGCCGGCGCTCGATACAGGTCCAGCCGGTACTGTGCCAGCCTGTCTCACCATCGAGCTCATAGACGCCGACCGCGGCATCGGTATAGGCAACCCGCACGCCCGCACCTTGCACCAGACCGGCCAGGGTCGAGAGATGTTCGGGCTCCGCCAGGTCATCGTCATCGAGAAAGGTCACGAAGTCACCGGTGGCCGCCGCTAAACCGGCGTTGGCGGCCCCCGCCCGGCCCCGATTGGTTTCCAGGTCGACGATCTCTAGCGGCAGCGGGAAGTCTGCCGGTGGCGTCGGCCGTTCGCCGCCATCGTTGACCAGCACGATCTCAGCTCGGCGATAGGTGCTCGCTGCCAGGCTGCGCAACGCTTCGTCCAAGAGCTGCGGTCGATCCTTGGTGCGCACGACGACGCTGATCTTCGGTCCGTCTTCGACCGCTGCGATCGTGCTGCCTCCGCCTTCGAGCTCGGCGATCAGACCTGCCGGCCCGCGGGTCAGAAAATCCTCCAGGTTCAAGCGGCGATACGCTTCCGCCGCAGTCACTCCCGGTGCGGAGGGCGACTCCGCCGCGGCGGACGACTCCGTTTCGGCGAGTGACCCCGTCGCACTCAGCGTCAGCGTGCGGAATCTCAACAGGCCGAGGCAAGCCCCGAGATAGTCATGCTGCTCTTGCTGGCTGGTGTAGCAAGCCATCGCCCGCTCGATGACTTCGACCTGGTCACTGACATCGACCAGCACGTCCGGGTGTAGTGGATGGTTGACTTCGTAAGCCAGGATGTCGAGATCCCGCGCCAGGTGCCACAGGGGATCCTCGCTGCGCAGAGCACCCAAGAGCCGATGGACCGCAGCGAAGACGGCCCGATGGTCGGCACTTACCTCGAGCGGGGACGGCACGAGAAGCAATTGCGGCCGCTGGCTGAGAAGCGCACGGCGAAGGCCGGCGGCCATCACCTCCAGCGCCTGCCCGAGACGCCCATCGGGTAGATCGAGGTGGTCGAGCCCGGCGACGCCGAGCTCTTTCGCGGCTTGTTCGGCTTCCGTCCGCCGCGTCCGGCTGTATTCCCGGCGGACTTCGGCCTCTTCCTGACCGCCACCGGAATCCGACAGAAAGAACACCCGCACCACGGCCCCCGCAGCGGCCAGCTGGGCAACCAGGCCGCCGCAGCCGAGCACCTCGTCGTCATAGTGCGGCGCCAGGACAAGAGCACTCGATGCCCGCACCTCCGTCGTCACTCCCGGAGGGATCTGTGGGATGGACGATCTTCCTGATCCAGCCGCTGGTGAGGTCATGTTCGGGAGGGTGTCAGCGCTCGCAATTCGGTCCGCTTGCGAGTATAACGGTTGTGCGATGCCACTCCTCTCGTACCTGAAGACTCTGCTGCCCGAGGCACCGGCGCGGATTCTGGTCCTCGGCTGGCCCGATCTGCCCGAGGCCTTCGCGGACCTGCCGGGAGAGCTCGTCCAGGCTGAGGGCAGCGGCGGGAACGAAACATCAAAAGGTCCCTTCGACCGCATCCTCTGGCTCGATTCCACCGAGCCAGAGGCAGGTAGCAGCGCCGGGCTCGCCACCTGGGTCGAGACCTTTCGCCTGTCGTTGGCCGAGGACGGGCAATTGATCATCGCAACGCCCTTGACCGAAGCGAGCGTCGTGACCCGACAGCGCGGCGCTCTGCCGACCCGGCATCAAGCGAGGCTGCGAGACATCGTCCGTAGGGTCTCCGAGTCGGGCCTTGCGATCCGCCGAGAGCACGATGTGAGCGCGTCCGAGAACGGTGGCGACAGC
>JBCCGX010000942.1:0-4268 GCA_039029035.1 Acidobacteriota bacterium
ACGGAATCCTCTTCACCCGCAGCCCCGCTAAGCTTCGAGCGGAACCACCAAGACCAGGATCTCATCGGGGTCGACCATCTGGCCGGCCCCGACGTGTATTTCCTGAACGATTCCGTCAGCCTGAGCTTGGAGCCGATGCTCCATTTTCATGGCCTCGAGGACGACCAGAGTGGAGCCAGCCTCCACATGGTCGCCTTGCTTGACCGCAACCTCGATGACTCGACCGGTCATCGGTGCGACACAGCCTCCGGCGACGGCCGCTGTCTGGCCTTCGGGGAACCGAGACACGACCTGGAGCTCGGACACTTGCCCCAGGCCGTGGATCGTGAGACGGCGCGACGCCGCCGGGCTGCCGATCCGGAACCGCCGCCGAACTCCTTGCACTTCAGCGACGAGCTCACCCCTCGAACAGAGGACCAGCCGGACGACGAGGGACTGATGCTCAGGCCAGGCTTCTTTGGCCCCCGCGGGCGTCCCCAGATCGACAAGATCGATCGTAAAGCGGTCGATGGCATGCGCGACATAGCGCACCGCGAGGCGCCCCTGGGCGTGGTCGAACATCTGCTCCTCGAACCGAGGACGGTGATGGTGCCAGCCCGGAGGGATTCCACGAGGAATCGGGCTCGATCGTCTGCGACGCCGCCGAAAGAGGTGCAACGTTGCCGCGATCGCGTGTAAGGCGAGTGCGTCGCGGGCTATCGGTCGCGTGCGTGAAGCCACGGGCAGGTCGCGCTCGAGGAAGGCAGTATCGACGTCGCCCCGACGAAAAGCCTCTTGCTCCAGCACCGCCAACAGGAAGTCGAGATTGGTCACCAAGCCACCGATCGCGAGCTGTTGCAGGCCGCGATGAAGTCGGCGCAGCGCCTCGCCACGATCCCGCCCGTGAGCGATCACTTTGGCCAACATCGGATCGTAGTGGACCCCGATCTCACTTCCTTGCTCGATGCCGCTATCGACCCTGAGGCCCGGCAGATCGGGCACCGACCACAGAGCGACCGTCCCGGTCACGGGCAGAAACTCGTTCGCCGGATCTTCCGCATACAACCGGGCTTCGATCGCATGCCCGGAGAGCGCTGCACGGTCCTGCTCGAAGCTCAAGGGCAAGCCCTGGGCCACCTCGACTTGCAGCCGAACCAGATCGAGACCGGTGACGGCTTCGGTTACCGGATGCTCCACTTGGAGCCGAGTGTTCATCTCGAGGAAGAAGAACTCACCGTTCGCAGCGAGCAGAAACTCCACCGTCCCGGCGCCGCGGTACTCGACCGCCCGCGCCAACATTACCGCCGCCTCGCCCATGCGGGCGCGCAGCTGAGCATCGACCGCCGGGGAAGGTGACTCCTCGAAGACTTTTTGATGGCGACGCTGCAGCGAGCAATCGCGTTCGAAGAGATGCACCACGTTACCGTGGGCATCGCCGAAGACCTGCACTTCGACATGGCGCGCGGCACTCAGCAAGCGCTCGATAAGGAGCGCTCCATCACCGAACGCAGCTTCCGCTTCCCGTGCTGCAGCGGCGAGTGCCTCGGCCAGCAGCGAAGCGTCGGAGACGGTGCGCATCCCCTTGCCTCCACCACCGGCGGTGGCCTTGATCAAGATCGGGAAACCCAACTTCTCGGCGCGATTCCGGCTCTCTGCCTCGTCCAGGCCGGCGACGGCGAAACCTTCCAGCACTGGAACGCCGACTTCGACCGCCAGCGCCTTGGCCGCTCCCTTGTTGCCCATCAGCCGAATCGCCTCCGGGCTCGGGCCGATGAACGCCAACCCAGCTGCGGCGCAACGCTCGGCGAACTCGGCATTCTCAGCCAAAAAGCCATAGCCGGGGTGAATGGCGTCCGCGCCGACTGCCTGTGCGGCGGCGATCATCGCCGCCTGATCGAGATAGGACTTGGCGGCAGGCGCCGGGCCGAGGTGCACCGCCTCATCGGCCTCGGCGACATGGGGCGCTGCACGGTCGGCGTCGGAGAAAACCGCCACCGTCTCGAGTCCCATCTCGCGCAGAGTGCGGAAAATCCGCCGTGCGATCTCGCCACGATTGGCGACCAGCACCTTACGGAACTCTCCTGCTTGTCTCGGGCTTGTCATTGTCACATCCGGAAAACGCCGAAGCGTTCAGCCCCCATGACCGGCCCCGAGTGCACGGCAGAGAGCGCCAGCCCCAGCACCGTGCGAGTATCGCGCGGGTCGATGACGCCATCGTCCCATAGCCGGCCGGAGGCGAAGAGAGCATAGGATTCTTTGTCGATCTGGCCCTCCACCGCTTGCCTCAGCTTAGTGTCCTGCGCCTCATCGAACGGCAAGCCAGCGCGCTCAGCGGCCTGGCGGCGCACGATGGAGAGCACGCCGGCGAGCTGCTCGGGCCCCATCACCGCGATGCGATGGTTAGGCCACGAGTACAGAAACCTTGGACGGTAGGCGCGGCCCGACATGGCGTAGTTGCCGGCACCGTAGGAAGCGCCGATCATCACGGTCAGATGCGGCACGGCGCTGTTGGACACCGCGTTGATCATCTTGGCGCCGTCTTTGATGATGCCGCCCTCTTCGTAGCGCCGGCCGACCATGAAACCGGTGATGTTCTGCAGGAAGACGATCGGGACATCCTTCTGATTGCACAACTGAATGAACTGGGCACCCTTCTGCGCCGACTCGGAGAAGAGCACGCCGTTATTGGCCACGATCCCCACCGGGTAGCCGTGGATCGTGGCGTCGCCGGTGATCAGGGTGGTGCCGTAGGTGGCCTTGAACTCGTGGAAGCGGGAACCGTCGACGAGACGGGCGATGATCTCTTTGACATCGAAGGGCTGCCGCACGTCGGCGCTGGTGAGGCCGAGCAGCTCTTCCGGGTCGTAGAGTGGCTCGTCATAGGCTGAGCTCGGCGAGGGTCCGAGCTTGCGCCAGTTGAGCTGGGCGACGATCTCGCGGCCGATGCGGATCGCGTCGAGCTCGTCTTCGGCCAGGTAGTCGGAGACGCCCGAGACTCGGCTGTGCATCTCGGCGCCGCCGAGCTCTTCTTCGGTGGAATCCTCGCCGATCGCCATCTTCACCAAGGGCGGACCGCCGAGGAAGACCCTCGCCTGTTCCTTGACCATCACCACGTAGTCGGACATGCCGGGGACGTAAGCACCGCCGGCGGTGGACGAGCCGAACACCAGGCAAATCGTCGGAATGCGCTCGGCCGAGCGCCGTGTGAGCTCGCGGAACATACCGCCGCCGGCAACGAAGAGCTCCGCTTGATGCGGTAGATCGGCACCACCCGATTCAGTCAGGTTGATCAGCGGCAAGCGATTCTCCTGACAGATCTCCATCGCCCGCGCTACCTTCAGCCGGGTGTAGGGATTGATCGAACCGCCCTTGATCGTCGGCTCGTTGGCGACAATCACGCATTCGACGCCCGAGACAACGCCGAGGCCACAGATCATGCTGCCACCGAGGGCGAAGTCGGTTCCCCAAGCCGCCAGGGCGCCGATCTCGAGGAAAGGCGAATCGCGATCGAGCAACAGATCGACCCGTTCGCGCGCCATCAACTTGCCGCGCCGCCGGTGGCGTTCGACGTACTTCGGTCCACCGGCGGCTTCGATCTGTGCGAAAGCTTCGCCGAGCTCGGTCAACTTACCGAGAAACCACTCGCGGTTCCGCGCATAGATCTCGGACTTGGTATCGACCTGGGTGACGAGCTGTCGCATCCCGATAGGATCCTATCCGGCGGCCGCCAGTGCCTGATCCAGGTCGCCGAGGATATCGTCGATATGCTCGATCCCGACGCAGAGGCGGATCATGTCGGGCGTCACGCCCGCCGCTTCGAGCTCACTCTCGGTCAACTGCCGGTGGGTGGTCGACGCCGGGTGGGCGGCGAGCGATCGCACATCGCCGATGTTGACTAGGCGCTTGAAGATCTGCAGCGCGTCATAGAACTTCACCCCCGCCTCGAACCCACCTTTAACGCCGAAGCTGAGCAGGGCGGAAGGGCGGCCGTTGGTGTACTTCTGTGCCAAATCGTAGTACTTCGAATCCGGCAAACCAGCGTAATGGACCCAGGCGACCGTGGGATGCTCTTGCAAGTGCTTGGCCACCGCCAGCGCATTGTCAACATGGCGCTCCATCCGCAAGGCTAGGGTCTCAATGCCTTGCAGGATGAGGAACGTGTTGAGCGGGCTGATCGCCGAGCCGGTGTTGCGCAACGGCACGGTGCGAGCCCGGCCGATGTAGGCGGCGGGGCCGAAAGCCTCAGTGTAGACCACGCCGTGGTAAGCCGGCTCGGGCTGGGTGAGGCC
>JBCCGX010000943.1:0-4263 GCA_039029035.1 Acidobacteriota bacterium
CGAACTGGTGCGCGGCATGGTGCGCGACTTCTTCCTCGATGTCGAAATCGTCCCCTGCCCGACGATACGGCACGCGGACGGCTTGGCGATCAGCTCGCGCAACGAGCTCCTGACTCCGGGCCAACGCCAGCTGGCGCCGCGTTTCGCTGCCCTGCTCGCCTCCCCGGCGGAAGCGCCGGAGGTCCGGCGACGACTGCGCCAGTTGGGCTTCGAGATCGACTATCTCGAGGACACCGCTGAGCGCCGTTATGGCGCTGTGCGCCTCGGCGGCGTCCGTTTGATAGATAATGTGCCACATTCCTCGCGACTGGAGAACATTGCATGATCCTGTCTCTCGATGTGGGCAACAGCCTGATCGTCGCTGGCGTCTTTGACGGCGACAATCTGCGCTTGCAGTTTCGTATGACCACCCAGGCCAAGCCGAGCTCGGACGAGCTAGGCGTCTTCCTGCGCGCCGCGCTGCGCGAGAACGACCTCGATCCGGCGGCGATCACCGCCATCGCCATCTGCTCGGTGGTGCCGGATCTCGACCACTCGCTGCGCAACGCCTGCCTCAAATACTTCGAGCTCGAGCCCTTCTTGCTCCAGCCCGGAGTCAAGACCGGGCTGAAGATCAAGTACCGCGATCCGCGTGAGGTCGGCGCCGATCGCATCGCCGCCTCGATTGCTGCCAGCCAGCGCTTTCCGGACCGCAACCTCATCGTCGTCGACTTCGGCACCGCGACCACCGTCGAGGTGATCTCGGCCCGACGGGAGTATCTCGGCGGCGCCATCCTGCCCGGCCTACGCCTGTCGATGGAGGTGCTCGGCGCCAAGACCGCCCGTCTGCCCACGGTCGAGATCGTCGAGCCCGCCATGGCCGCTGGTCGCTCGACGGTGGAGAGTATCCAGAGCGGCCTCTATCACGGTACTCTTGGCGCCGTCCGACTACTCATCGAACGCATCATCGAAGAATCCTTCGCCGGCGAACAGCCTGTGCTGATCGCCACCGGTGGTTTCTCGTCGCTCTATCGCAACGAGCGCGACTTCGACCACGTGATCCCCGACCTCATTCTGCACGGTTTGCGTCTGGCCCTGGAAATGAACCCCTGACCTGAGATCGACCTCAACGGAGACTCCTGACATGCGATTGACCCTACTCAAGTCGAAAATCCACCGCGCCACTGTCACCGACGCCAACCTCAACTACGAGGGCTCGATCTCGATCGACCCCAAGCTTTGCGAAGAAGCCCAGCTCCTGCCCTTCGAGCGGGTCGAGATCTACAACTGCGACAACGGCGCCCGACTCGCGACCTACGTCATCCACGGTGGCGACGGCGAGATCTGCCTCAACGGCGCCGCCGCCCGCCATGCCCATCAAGGCGATCGGGTGATCATCTGCAGCTACGCCGAGTTCGAAGCCGCCGAGGCGTCCGACCACCGGCCGACGCTGGTCTTCGTCGACGAGGCCAATCGAGCCTCCGAAGTCAAGGTCAAACGCGTCGCTTGACGCCAGGTTTCCACTAAATCTCTAACAAGGAGCAACTCATGCAGCTCGGCAATTTCTCGGTCAGCCTGACCGTGAAAGACATCGCGGTGTCGAAAGCGTTCTACCAGAAGCTCGGCTTCGAGGTCTTCCACGGCGAAGAGGCCCAGGGCTGGCTGATCCTGAAGAACGGTGATGTCGTGATCGGCCTCTTCCAAGGTATGTTCGACAAGAACATCCTGACCTTCAATCCTGGCTGGGACAACAACGCCCAGACCCTCGACAGCTTCACCGACGTGCGTGAGCTCCAACGGCAGTTGAAAGCCCAAGGGGTCGAGCTCGCCAGTGAAGCCGACGAGTCCACCACCGGCCCCGCCAGCTTCACCCTGATCGACCCGGACGGCAACCCGATCCTGATCGACCAGCACGTTTGAGCTGGCGGATCGCGACGGCCTCAGGCTCGGTTTCGGCAAATAGCGGCGACGCCGGGGTGCTCCAACTGGCGCTCGACGGTGAGGCCGAAGTAACTGACGGAGTACTCGTCGAGCACCCCCAAGAGCTTCGCGCCATGCTGGCGCTCCAGGTCGTCCGCCAGTCCGGCGGGGGCAGGGAAGAGGCCTGCGCCGGATTCGCCGAAAGATTTCATCAACGCGCTGTCCTCGAACTCGCCCACCAAGCGGCCCTGGATTCCGCGATCCTCGAAGAATCGATCCAGCTGCCGTCGGATCGCGGAGCCGGCGGTTGGTAACAGGATCGGTGCCGACTCGAGGGAGTGCGGGAAGTCGTCTGACCGACCGTTGACCAACTCTTCTCGGCCGAAGATACCGATCGGCCAATCGGCCAGGAGATGTTTGTACACCTGGACCGGCAGGTTGGCTTCGGGCTGACGATCGAGTAGGAGCACATCGAGCTGATGCAGAGCCAGCTCGGCCAGGAGACGGTCGGGGCGATCCTCGCGACAGATGAGCTTCAACTCCGGAAGCTCGGAGAGGGCGGGACGCAGGAGCCGGGTGGCGACCAGCTTCGGCACGGCGTCGGCGATTCCGACTTGGAGCAGCACCGGCCCCTCGGTGTGCCAGCCGTGGATCGCGTGGGTCATCTCGTTGCCGAGGCTGAAAATCTCCTCGGCGTAACGAAAAGCGACATGCCCCACGTCGGTGAGCTGGATGTTGCGGCCGACGCGGTGGAAGAGCTTCACTCGCATCGCTCGCTCGAGTTGGCCGACCTGGGCGCTGATGGTCGAGGGCGACACATCCAGTGCGTCGCTGGCGCGGGAGATCCCGCCCTCGCGGGCGACGATCCAGAAGTAGTGGAGGTGCTGGAAGTTGAGGGCGCCGGAGGGCATGGCCGACCTTTCGAGGAGAACGAACGAATGCTTCGATCTATCTCTCCTGATTCAAGGTTAGCCGCACTCTAGGTTCTGATCAACCCGCCGACGGGGCCACCTCGGACGGCACCCCCGCAAACAACAAGCCTCCTGGACTCGAAGCTAAACCGACCGCGTCAGCCCACCGTCGACCCGCAGGTTCTGACCGGTGATGTAGCCCGCCTCTTCGGACAGTAGAAAGGCTGCTGTCTTGGCGACTTCCTCCACCTTGCCGAAGCGGGCGGCCGGGATCTTGGCCACCAGGTGCTCTTCTTCCGGGTAGCTGTCGACGAAGCCCGGCAGGATATTGTTCATTCGAATACCGGCGGGTGCGTAGCGATCGGCGAAGAGCTTGGTGAAGCTACCGAGGGCGGCGCGCAAGACCGAGGAGAGGGGAAAGTCGGGGCTCGGCTCGTAGGCCGAGAAGGTCGAGATGTTGACGATCGCACCACCGCCCTGGCGTTCCATGACCGGCGTCACCAGGCGCGCCGTGCGCACCACGTTGAGCACCACCAAGTCGAGCGCCGCGTGCCAATCGTCGTCGGCCAGGTCGAGGATCGGTCCGGTCGGTGGGTGGCCGGTGTTGTTGACCACTGCGTCGATCCGTCCCCAGCGGTCTACGGTAGCGCTCACCAAGGCTTCTAGGTCGGCGGGCTCGGTCACCGAGCCGGTGCGACCGAGGCCGTCGAGCTCTTCCGCAAGCTCGCTGGCGGCGCTGGAGATCGACATCAACGCAACGTGATAGCCCCGTTCGTGGAGCTCGCGCGCACAGGCGGCTCCCATACCGTGGCCGGCAGCGGTAACGATGGCGACGGGCAAGTCGTTCATGGCACTCCCTTCGAGGCGTTGATTGCAGCGTGGCTTCGCCGGACGTGGCGAACCCCACTGACAAGATCGATACGGACAGCTCGACCGCTTACCCGGCGAGAACGCCAGTCGGTGAGGCAGCTGCCCCGGATCCTATTCCAGACGCATCGATTCTTCGAGCAGCGACACCGTTCGCGTCGCTGTCGATCCAGCGCTCGAGGACCGTCCGCAGTACCTCGACCTTCACCGGTTTGGCAATGTAGTCGCTCATCCCCGAGGCGAAGCACCGATCCCGATCCGAAGCGAGCGCGTGGGCGGTCATCGCCACGATCGGGATGTCGCCCCCCGCCGACCGTCGGCGGATCTCTTCGGCCGCCTCGTAGCCGTCCATGTCCGGCATCTGGCAATCCATCAGCACCAGATCGTAGGGCACCTGCTGCAGGGTCTCGAGCACTTCCAAGCCGTTCGCCACCACGTCAGCACGGTAACCGAGCTTGCGCAGCATCGCCACCGCGACCATCTGGTTGACGTGGTTGTCCTCCGCCACCAGGATCCGGCCGCGCGGCGAGGCGTCGACCTCCGCTGCCGGCGTCAATGGCCGGGCGGGAGCCGCCGGGGCGCCGGC
>JBCCGX010000944.1:0-4257 GCA_039029035.1 Acidobacteriota bacterium
CCGCCGAGAGCACCGCTTGCAGACCTGACCCGCAGGCCTGGTTGACGGTGAACGCCGGCCGCGAGACCGGCAGACCGGCGCGGTAGCCAATCTGTCGCGCGGTATTCGGACCACCGCCGGCCTGGCGACCGTGGCCGAAGATGGCCTGGTCGACCCGCTCAGGCGCACAGCCTGAGCGCTCCAAGCAGGCTTTGGCGGCGGCGGCACCGAGGTCGGCGGCCGAGAGGGAGGCCAGGGCGCCGCCGAACTTGCCGATCGGCGTGCGGACGGCGCCGCTCAGAACGAGCGGTGGATGTTTCGATCGTGCCATCTTCGGTAAGTCCTGGCGATCATCTCGGAATCGACGTGACCGAGGTAGACCGGGTGTTGGTCTCGGAGGGTGGGTGGGGGCGCCCTCTCCCTTCAGGGAGAGGGACGGGGTGAGGGTCTGTGGCAGGTCTGCTCAGCTGGCTAAGGCTCGGTGGCCGGGGCGACCCCTCACCCTAACCCTCTCCCCCAGGGGAGAGGGGATTCCGGAAGCTACCTGCCCGAGAAGGACGGCTTGCGCTTCTCGACGTAGGCGTTGAGGCCCTCGGTGGCGTCGTCGCTCTCGAACAGCTGCTGCTGCAGCTCGCGTTCGATGGCGAGACCGGACTCGAAAGGCACCTCGCTGCCGCTCTGCACCGCGCGCTTGATCCGGCCGGCGGCCTTCGAAGCGGTGTTCGGCGGGCAGAACTGCTTGGCGTACTCGTGGATCTGATCGCGCCAGCCGTCCAGATCTTCGGCGTCGAAGACGTCGTTGATCAGACCCATGTCCTTCGACTGATCGAGCGACAGCAGGCCGCCGGTCACCATCAGCTCGATGGCGCGGCTCTTGCCCAGCATGCGCGACAGGCGCTGGGTGCCGCCGGTACCGGGCAGCACGCCGAGGGTGATCTCCGGCAGGCCGACCTTGCCGCAGTCTTTGCCGCCTTGGCGACGAGCGATGCGCAGGTCCGCCGCCATGGCGATCTCGAGACCGCCACCGACCGTGTGGCCGTTGAGCGCCGCGATGACCAGCTTCGGTGTGTGCTCGAGGCGGTTCAGGGTCTCGTTAGCGTGCAGGCAGAAGTTGTACTTGAAGCGCGGTTCGGCGGTCTGCAGCATGTTGATGTTGGCGCCGGCGCAGAAGAACTTCTCGCCCGCCGCCGTGATCACGATGACGTAGACGTCGTTGTCGAAGCGCGCCTTGAGGATGCCTTCGTCGATCCCGCGCATCATCTCGTGGGTGTAACCGTTGACCGGCGGGTCGTCCAGAGTCAGGTAGGCGACGCCGTCGCGGGCTTCATATCGGACCAGGGTTTTTTCGTCACTCATGGGGTGCGTTCCTTCCTTATTCGCATATCGAATCGATTACGCTACGGCCCGTTCTTCCATATCCGGCTGATATTCGCCGAATCGTGCCTTGCCGTTACAGTAGGACCGTTTGCGGAAGGCGTCCTGGGCCGCGGGTGTGTTGTCGGACTTGCCGAGCCAGGCCGCGAGGGAGGGGGCCTGCAGCGCCCGGCCGTAAGAGAAGCTAACCTCCCAGGGGAGGTTCGCCGTTTTGTTCATCTCGTTCAGGTTGACCGTCGCCTCGACGTCACTCTGGCCACCGGAGAGGAAGACGATGCCGGGCACCGCCGCCGGCACGTGGCGCCGGAAGCAGGTCAGGGTACGCTCGGCGATCTCTTCCTTCGAGGCCTGGACCTCGCAGCCTTTGCCCGAGATCACCATGTTGGGCTTGAGCAGAATCTGCTCCAGAGGCACCCGTTGCGCGAACAGCGCGCCGAAGACGCGATCCAAGGTGCGCGCCGTGACGTCGTAGCAGCGCTCGATGGTGTGCGAGCCGTCCATCAGCACTTCGGGCTCGACGATCGGCACCAGGCCCTGCTCGACGCAGAGGGCTGCATAGCGAGCCAAGGCGTGGGCATTGGTATCGAGGCAATAGCTGCTCGGAATGGCGTCTCCGATAGTGATCACGGCGCGCCACTTGGCGAAGCGGGCACCGAGGCCGTGATACTCCGCCAGGCGCTCGCGCAGGCCGTCGAGCCCTTCGGTCACCTTCTCGCCCGAGGCTCCGGCGAGGTTCTTGGCACCGGTATCGACCTTGATGCCGGGATGGATGCCGCGCCCAGCGAGCAGCTTTGGAAACGGTGTGCCGTCGGCGCTCGACTGACGGAGTGTCTCGTCGTAGAGGATGACGCCGGAGATATGCTCCTCGACGCCGCGGGCGGTAAACAGAAGATCGCGGTAAGCCCGCCGATTCTCTTCGGTCGACTCCACGTCGATCGTGTCGAACCGCTTCTTGATCGTTCCGGTGCTTTCATCCGCGGCGAGGATACCCTTGCCCGGCGCGACCAGGCTCCGCGCGACGCTTTCCAGCTCCTTCGACATGATCCTTCCTCCGATGCACTGACTCGAATAAGCTCGGCCGGGAGCCGAGGCGCGAGTTTTAGAAGTGGGTAGGGATGGGTGCCTAAACTTCGGGGTCCGAGCTGGCTCGGTCCGTCAATGGCCACAACGTGACCAGGTAAGAAACGGGACCGACTCGAACTGGACCAACTCGAAACGTGACAGACTGATTCTACATGCTATCCTCCGCCGCTACGAGTGGCGAGCCATGAAACTAGGTGCTTTCCAATTGCAGCTGGTCGACGACGGCGATTTTCGCCTCGATGGCGGAGCTATGTTCGGCACCGTGCCGAGAGTGATGTGGGAGGATCTCAAGCCACCGGATGAGCTCAATCGGATCCCTATCGCCAGTAACTGCCTGCTGGTGGAGCGCGGTTCGGACCTGCTGCTGATCGACACCGGCATCGGCGGTCGGGGAGACATGCACTTCCGCAATATGCTCGGCATGGACGACGATGCCGTGCGTCTGCCCGCGGCGATCCGCCAGGCGGGTTACGAGCTCGGCGACGTCAGTCACGTGCTGCTCACCCACCTGCATTTCGATCACTGTGGCTGGAACACCCGTGACGACGCAGCAGGGCGCCCGGTGCCGACGTTTCCCAACGCCCGCTATTGGCTCGAGCGGGGCGAGGTGGAGCACGCGCGGCAGCCCAACCTGCGGGATCAATCGAGCTATGATCCGCTCAACTTCGAGCCCCTCTTCGAGGCTGGCGTGGTGGAGCTGTTTGACGATCGCGCCGAGCCGATCGAAGGTGTCCGCGCGATCAAGACCCCGGGACACAACGCCAACATGTGCATCGTCCTGATCGATGGCGGAGACGGATCGAAGGCGGCGTGGTGGACCGATCTCGCCCCGACCGTCGCCCACGTCTCCTATCCCTGGGTGATGGGCTTCGATCTCTTCCCGCTGACGACGATCGAGAACAAGCAGAAGTGGTTTCCGCGCGCTGCTCTAGAGGGGTGGATCTGTTTCTTCGGTCACGAGACGGAGACACCGATCGGCCGGTTGGTCGAAGTGAAGCACGGCAGGCTTCGGGTCGAACCGGCCTAAGTTCAGGCGAGGAGACCGTAAGGCAAGGAGACAGACGTGGCGAACGAATTCGATTTGATCGTGATCGGCAGCGGTCCCGGCGGCTACGTGGCGGCGATCCGGGCGGCGCAGCTCGGTCTGAAGGCGGCCGTGGTGGAGAAGGATCCCCTCTTCGGAGGCACCTGCCTGCACCGCGGCTGTATCCCCACCAAGGCCCTGCTGCACACCGCCTCGATGCTGGAGGAGATTCGGCAGGCGGCCGGCATCGGCATCGATGTGGCCGCGCCGGCGCTCAATCTCGAAAAGACCCACGGCTACAAGAACCAGGTGGTGAGCAAGAACGCCAAAGGGGTCGAGTTCTTGTTCAAGAAGAACAAGATCCAGGGCCTCCACGGCTTCGGTCGCCTGACCGGCCCCCATGAGGTCACGGTCGAGAGTGATCGCGGTGCGACGGTGTACAACGCGCGCCACATCTTGATCGCTACCGGCTCGGTGCCGCGCGACATCCCCATCGCTCCGGTCGACGGGACGCGGATTCTGTCCTCGGACCACATCTTGACCCTGGAAGATCGAGTGCCCCAGTCGATGGTGGTGCTCGGAGCGGGCGCTGTCGGCACCGAGTTCGCCTCGATCTATGCGTCGTTCGGCACCGAAGTCACCCTGGTGGAGATGCTGCCGCGGCTGCTGCCGATCGAGGACGAAGACGTCTCCGCCGAGCTCGAGAAAGTCTTCCGCAAGCGCAAGATCAAGGCCCTGACCGAGACCGCTTTGGAGTCTGCCGAGGTCACCGACTCGGGCGTCAACCTGCGACTGCG